>JAAZEM010000142.1 GCA_012512265.1 Armatimonadota bacterium
AACCGGGGCTCCTACCTCTTCAACTTCACCGACCTCACCGAGGAGACGGTGGATGACTGGATCCGCCTGGCGAAAACCCTGGGGATCACTCAGATCGACTTCCACGGCGGCGCGTCCTTCCGCTTCGGCGACTGCCAGCCCAATCCACGGCTCTACCCGCGCGGCGTCGCCAGCCTGAAGGCGGTGATCGACCGCCTCCACGCCGCGGGTATCAAGGCCGGGCTCCACACCTACGCGATGTTCATCGACAAACGCTGCCCGTGGGTGACGCCCGTGCCCCATCCGGATCTCGGCAAGGATGCCACCTTCACTCTCGCCGCGGACATCCCCGCCGATGCCACCGCCGTTCCCGTGGTCGAAAGCACCGAGCAGATGTCGGCGATCACCGGCTTCGGAGTGCGCAACAGCGTCACGCTCCAGATTGGTGACGAGCTGATCACCTACACCGGTGTCAGAAAGGAGGCGCCGTTCCAGTTCACCGGGTGTAAGCGCGGGGCGTATGGCACGCGTGTGTCGGCGCACCCCAAGGGCGCGAAGGTGCATCACCTGCGCGAGTGCTTTGGGCTGTTCGTGCCGGATGGCGACTCGCGGCTCTTCGAGGAGGTGGCCGCGCGCACCGCGCAGGTGTACAACGACGCCGGGTTCGACATGATCTACCTCGACGCCCTGGATGGGGGCGACGCCGTCGCCGGGCGCGAGTGGGCATGGCACTACGAGGCGAAGTTCACCTGGGAGGTTTGGAAGCGGCTGAAACGCCCGGCGATCATGGAGATGAGCACGTTCCATCACCACCTGTGGTACGTGCGCTCTCGCGGCGGCGCGTGGGATCACCCGAACCGCAGTCACAAGAAGTTCATCGATATCCACGTCGCCTCGAACCAGGCCTTCAACCGCATGTTCCTCCCGGCCCATCTCGGGTGGTGGGCGTTCAAGACGTGGACAGGCGCCAGCGGCGACCCCACCTATCCGGATGACATCGAATACCTCTGCGCCAAGGCGCTTGGCACCGACACCGGCTTCTCGATCATGGGCGTGGACCCGAACACCATCCGCAAGCCGGGGGCGCTGCCCCGGCTCTCGGCGATTGTCCGCCGCTATGAGATGCTGCGCCATGCCGGCTACTTCAACGAGGCGGTGAAGGAGAAGCTGCGTGTGCCGAGCGACGAGTATCGCCTGGTCCAGGCCCGGGACGGCGAGTGGGGCTTCCTGCCGGTGCACTACGACCGGCACAAGGTGCAGGGCCTGGATGGATGGAGCAACGTCTGGAAGGTGAACAACCGCTTCGCGGAGCAGCCGCTGAAGCTGCGAATCCAGGGGCTCCTCTCCGCCGGACCGTACGACGCGCCGGGCAATCCGACGCTCGCGACTTTCAGCGCGCCGGACGAGTTCGATGGCCCGCGCGCACAATCCGGGGTTTCCCTGATGCTCCAACCCTCCCGAGAACAGGTGAAGGCGGGCGGGATCAGCGGGTACCTCACCGCAACGAGCACGCTCTCCACGCCCATGCGCGCCTGGGCGTGCGCGCGGCGCGTCTTCCAGCCGCCGCTCGATCTCTCGGGGCATCAGGGCCTGGGCGTTTGGGTGCATGGCGATGGGAAGGGCGAGGTGATCAACCTGCAACTCACCAGCCCGCCGCATCTCTCACGCGCCTTCGCCGACCACTACATCGATGTGAACTTCACCGGATGGCGCTACTTCGAGCTGATCGAGCCGGAAGGCGCGCGCCACGCCGATTACACGTGGCCCTATGGCGGAATCTACCATATCTATCGCGAAACGGTGCGCCCGTCCAGCATCGAGACGCTATCGGTCTACGTCAACAACCTCCCGCCGAACGAGAAGATGACAACCTATCTCTCGCCGGTCCGGGCGCTCCCGCTTGTGAAGGCAAAGCTGCGCAACCCCGCGGTGAGCGTGAACGGCAAGATGCTCACCTTCCCAGTGGAGATCGAGAGCGGGCAGGTGCTGGAGTTCTTCTCGCCCGCGGAGTGCAGGTTGTACGGGCCGTCCGGCGAGCTGATCCGTGAGGTGACGCCCGTTGGGGAGATCCCCGTCCTCAAGCCGGGAGAGAACGAGATTCGCTTCACGTGCGAGTCGCCGGAGGGCGTGAACCCGCGGGCGTACGTGTGGACGATCACCGAGGGCGAGCTGGTGCGCGGCGCCAACCCGCCCGAGAAGGTGGAGTGGCGCTACCTGGACCGCGAGGAAGAAGAGCCGGTGACGCTGCGCGCTTCGGGCGCGGCGCCCCCGGCGTGGGAGGTGACCAGCAGGGCCTATCCGGGGCCGGCGCAGCTGGAGGCGGAGATCACGGTGGATCCCCTCGCTTCGCCCGAGGAGCTCTATCGCGCGCCCGATGCCATCTCGCTCGAGAGCTTTGAGACGCTGGATGCCTTCGCGGAAACGCCAAACAACCGCTACCTGCAGTACGTGGTGAGCGGCCCGCTGAAGGGGGTCTCCGCGCCGCCCGGTGTGACACACCAGCTCGAGCTCTCGAAGGAAGTGGTGAAAGAAGGGGCGCAGAGCGTGCGCTACACGGCGCTAAGCCCGACGCCGGGCGGGTGGTCGGCGCGCGGAAAGCGTTTCGCGAAACCGGTCGACCTCTCGCGTTGCACCGATATCGGCTTCCTGATCCACGGCGATGGCGCCGGCGAGACGTTCTACATCCAGCTGCGCGACACCTCTGGCGCGCACTTCGATATGAAGACGGTGGTCGACTTCACCGGGTGGAAGTATCTGCAGTTTCCGCTCGCGGGCGCCGGGCTGGATCTCTCGAAGATCGAGTATCTTATCCTCTACTACAACAACCTCCCGGCGGGCAGGCGGGTCACCTGCTACATCGATGATATCCGGGGGCTGCGCGACTCGTCCGTACTGCGTCATCCCTGGCTCTCCGTGGAGGGCCGGCGAGTTCGTTTCCCGGTGACGCTCTCGCCCGGCGAGCGCCTGGAGGTGGCAGGTCGAGCGTGTCGTGTCTACGCCGCCGATGGCTCGCTCCGGGAGGAGGTTAAGCTGAAGGAGGCGCTGCCCCGGCTGAAACCGGGCCCGAACCGCGTGGCCTTCGATGCGGATGCGGGGAAGACCCATGCCTATCAGGTACGCGTCCAACTGGCGAAGGTCTACCCGCAGGCGGCGGATCGGGCCGGTCAGTAGCGTGGGGGGGGGATGCAAACCTGGGCACCCGGGTGCAGAGCTGCGAAACTTTTGGCGAGACGCAGGAGTCTAAAAGGGCAGTGTGGAGAACAAGCGGGTTCCAGTGACTGCCGCTGGCAACAGGCACCACCAGAGGAGTGCTATGATGAGATCACGACTTATCTGCAGAACGGCGGCGCGGCAGGCGCCCAGGGAACACAGCGGATTTACGCTGATCGAGCTATTGACGGTGATTGCGATAATCGCGATCCTCGCCGCGATTCTGCTGCCTGTCTTCGGCAAGGCAAGGGCGATGGCGCGCGCCTCCAACTGCTTGAGTAACATGCGTCAGCTGGCCCAGGCCGTGACGATGTATGCGCGCGACTATGGCGACCGCTTGCCCAGCGCGTTCGATGGCCCCTTGGGGTATAAGAAGGCCTCGGGCAGTGGCGGTTGGATGTACTACGAGCCGGACAGCTCGGTGGAGATCCTTGGGCGCAAGTTCGTGCCGAAGTGGGGTTCGATTTGGGACTACTCCGGGCAGAAAGAGGCGATTTATGTCTGCCCAGAGGACGAGCTCGGTCTGCAATCCGGGTTGAGCTACGCGATCAACTGGCGGTTGTGTAACCAGAAGGTCGGCTCGGGCACCATTGGGAGCGAAGGAATCCTTTATCGGGGTGTGAAGCTGGCGCGCGTGAAGGATCCCGCCACGGTCTTCCTCTTTGTCGAGGAGGGCAACGTTCAGGAATCCGGCGGCCAGGACGTGATCTTCGATAGCACGGACGACGGCTACTTCAACGGCACGGACGCGAGTTGGCAGAACAACCCGCCGACGGTCCGCCATCAGCGAGGTTTCAACATCGTTTTCCTGGACGGCCACGCGGAGCGCTTGCAGCACGGCTCAGAGGAAGCAGATAAGATCCTCTATCACACGCCGCTCACCGGGTCGAACTAGCGGGTTCGAGTGAAAGAGGGGGGCACCGGCTTGCATCAGGGGCCGGACAGCCGGCCCCCCGAAACGGCGCGTAGAAGTGGAGCGCCACTGAGCGGCAGCACTCCGCCGTCCCATGGGGTAGCTTGACCCGGGCACTCTACACCGGCCTGGGAGACGTTTCCAACGCGGCACCGCGCGCGTCAATTGCGCGCGGTGCCGCTTGCTCTCTGGAGAGTGGCGCCACCCTCTTGGTGGATACCAGGAGCATCAGCTCGCAGGCAAGACTCCAGGGCTCACAGGCGCGGCGTTGTCCGGATCGCGCACCTTTCTCGCCGCGGCCCAGCGTGTTTAGGGCCTGCACCGCAGGGGTAGAATCAGCGCGGTTGTCCGTTCCATCTTGCTGCCCCGGGAGCATCCGCCGGTGTCGGACGCTCCGCGCCTGGCGGGCATCTCTGCCCCGCCTCGCCGCGGCCCGGACTGGCGGATTTGGCCCCGGGGTTCAGATTCTTGGAGGAGCGCGGAGTGGCATGGATGAGCGTGCGCGGTTGCGGATGCGGATGCGGCGCCGAGACCGCCACGTGCTATCCGAGGTGGTGGGTAGGGTCCGCGAGAGCGGAGCCAGTCACGATGACGGATGCCTCACTCGCTGGCGGGACAACCACACTCCGGCGGAGATGCCACTCGAGGAGGGGGGGTTCCATGGCCGAAACGGTGCCGGTTGCGTTACCCGATCCACTGCTAACCGTCTCGATGTTGCCAGGATATTGTAATGGGCGTCTCACCACCGTCTCCCTGGCAGGTGAGCTGGACCGCAGCAATGAGAGGGAAGCCCGTTCGGCCATAGAACGTGCCCTTGGACAGGGTAGCGTCACTCTGATCATTGATCTGGGCCGGCTTGCCTTCATGGATAGCAGTGGTGTTAGCCTGCTCTTGCACGCCTACCACGCCCTGATGAAACGCCACGGGAAGCTGGTCCTCGTCGCGCCACCCGGGCCCGTGCGCCGTGTTCTGGAGATGGTACGCCTCTCGCCGATGGTGCCGATCTACACCACGCTCGCGCAGGCAGTGGCCGAGACCAGCGCGGAAAGCCCCGACGCCTGATCCTATGCGCGTGCTTTCGCCAGGCGCGCGCTCACCAGCTCGCAAGCCGCCGCGCGAAGCCGGGCGCCATCGGGTGCGCCCGGACCGAGGAGCGCCAAGACCGCGTCGTCGAGAGCGCGCCAGACTGGATCGGGTTCGCCGTCGAGCAGCGAAGGGAAGGCAGCCTGGCGGGCTGCCTGGAAGGCGCTGCCGAGTGCCGCGAGTTCCCGCGAGGATGCCGCGCGGAGGTCCGGCACAAGCATGCGTGCCAGGTAGGCAGGATTTGTCTTCAGCGCGCCCTGTCCCAGGTTGGCAATCCCCACGAGCTCGCGCATCATCACCCCCAGGCTGCTGACCAGACACGCGGCCAGAAGGGCGGGATCCACGCCTTCATGCGGATAGATCCCCACCAGATTGGCATCGCATAGGATACCCCTCGGGTTGATGGCGGCACAGGCGCGCTCGAACGCGATCAAGGGGTGGATCACAGGCGGTGGGGCAATCAAGGGAAGCGAATACCACCGCGCGCGACCGCGGACGCTGGGCCGGCGGTGGATACCCCACCGGCTCTCCCCCTCCCGCACGTAATCGGCGGCCCGGGTACCCGCCAACGCCTCCGGCTCTTCCGGGCAGGTCAGCAGGAACGAGGCCGCATCTTCCGGCAGGAGCTCCGGTGTCCGCAGCTCGCGCGGGGATCGCAGCGCTCGCCGGAGGAAGCGCCTCTCCAGGAACCGCTCCTCCCCCATGCCGTTGCGAAACACCCCGAGGTCATCGGACGCGCCGGCGGGAGAAGGCGCGCCCCCCGGAACGCTCTCCAGGTAGAAGAAGTCGTTAGCGCCCGTCTTGATCCCGAAGCGAACGGAGGCAAGGGCATCCAGACGGCAGAGGCGCGTGCCGCACGCCTCCAGCATCTCGAAGAAGAGGTCCGGGGCGCGGAGGTAGCGCCCTCCCCAATTCACTCCCATCCTGTCTGCCACGGCTTCCGCCGCGAGCACGGCTTGCGGCACCGGAACCACCCGGAAGGCGGGCGTCGAGAGGAACCGGCGGGTGCCAGCCAGGAGGGTCATCTCATCCAACGAGCGAGGCTCCCCCAGGGCGTGATGCATGCGGATGAACCGGACCGGCTCAGGTTCGTCCGCCGCCGGGATGCACCGGCGTGCCAGGAGAATCGCCGGGTGGATGCGGGCATCGGTGAAGGTGCCCTTTCGGGCGCTCTCCGTGATCGAGAGGATACGGCTGTGGCGCAGGAGCAGGCGGCGTAGCGCCTGGCCGAAGCCGACATCGAGCCAGGAGTTAGACGCGATGACGCAGAGCGCGCCCCCCTCACGCAAGAGGCCGAGCCCCAGGTGAAAGAAGTAGGCATAGAGGTCGCTCTTCCCATCAAAGCGGAACTCCGTGGGTAGGAGTGCCTGGCAGGCTCGGGGCGCGTCACTCTTGCGCCTGGCATCGAGACGCTCTTGGCGCACGTAGGGCGGGTTGCTCAGAACGATATCGAAACCGCCCCCGGGCGGCGCGAAGATCTCCGGGAGGCGGTCGAGCCACGGGCTGCGCGTGGGTGCGGATCCCGCGATCTTCGTGGGCAGCGGATCGTGCCCCTGGGAGCCACTCGTCTGGCCAGGGGGCTCCAGCCCGTCTCCCTCCTGGAGATGCGCGCGCAGGGCTTCCAGGAGCCGGACATCTGGCACCTGCTCCCCCCCGGCCGCGAGAGTGAAGAGGAAAAGCCGCTGTCGGGTAACATTCAGTGCGCCCGCATCCAGGTCGAGACCGAAGAGCGTGGACGCGGCGATATGGCGCCGGATCGATGTCGGCGAGAGGGGATCGGGCAAGCCCTCCTCCAGCAAGCGATTGCGGTCCTCCGGCAGGACGAGACGGCCGAGTGAGGTGAGAAGGCGCGAGAGCTCATGCGCCATCCCGACGAGAAGCGCGCCACACCCGGCTGCCGGGTCGCAGACCCGCAGGCGCGCGAGCTCGCGGAAGAGAAGCGCGGCCCTCTCCGCCGGAAGATCGGGGGATCCTTGGCCGTAGAGAATGCCGAGCAGCTCCGGGTCGTCGTCGGCGACGCCAAGCGCGTGGGCCATGCGGGCGCGCAACGCCTCACGGCACATCAGGCGCACCTCGCCTACGGGAGTGTAGAAGACCCCAGCATCCTGCCGGCCGGCGCGCGTGAGTGCGTGCGCCGCCGCCAGGATGTCCGGCGCGAGTGCCCCACCCGCGAGCGCGTCCTGGTCGGGCCTCGGCTCCGTAAGTTGGAGGCGGAACCCGTTCAGGAGGGCATCGAGGAGCGACTCCGCGGCCCCCGCTGCGGACGATTCCGGGGCATCGCCGGCGCACGGTGCCAACCGGGCCAGCTCCGGTTGAAGCCCGCAGGATGCCGCGCGCGCGAAGCGGAGGAAGAATCCGGCAAGGAGCCTGTCGGCCGCCTCTTCCCGAAGTCGCTCCGGGTCCCCCCCCTTGTCAGGCAGGGCCTCGGCCAGCGCAGACGCGGCATCCAGGAAGCGGGCCAGAAACGCATCGCAGGAGTGGGGCGGTGCGCTCATCGCGAGGGTCCCGCGTCCTTCCGGGCATGAGAAGCCGCCGGGGCTACCGGCATGGGAGAGCCGGTGGCTGGTGGGTTCGGAGAGGTGCCGGAGGGCACGCCGGCAGCCGGCGCCTTTGCTGGCGATGGCGTGGTTGGCTTGCCTGCCGATTGCTGCTGCGGTGGCGGGCTCTTGCGCCACCGGAAGGCGATATGGACGGGGCCACGGCCTTTGACCACATGCCCGCCATCGGCATTGATCGCCTTGCTGCAGCCAAGGACCTCCTCAAAGAAGCGCCCCAAGCACCACAGGTCGGAGACCCCCTGAACGACAAAAATGTAGCCTTTGGTGAGGCCGATTGCCATGCGGTCGGTCTGCTTGTTGGCGAACGCGACGGAGAAGCCATCCAGCTTAAACGGCACCAGGCGCGAGCCCAGGGCCAGGGCGCTCACCTCGTTGCCCCGGACGATCTCATCCAGAATATCCACGACCTTGGTGGTATCCGACGTGAGAATGCCCCGCTGGGTGCGCCTGCCCATGAGCACGCGGCCATCGCGCTGGAGGTAATCCGCGAGCGCCATCGTCTGGGGGTGGTGGTACGAGCCGGTGCAGACGACAATCGCCCCGGTGCGTTGCTTCACCTGCGCGCGCGTGACACCAGGCGCCGGGTGGTAGGTGACGAGCATCTCCACATGCTCGCACCGTGGCAGCTGCGTGGTGCGGAAGATGCGCCCGCGGTATTTCGTCAGCCATGTTTTGGACTGATGACGCGGGTGCCATTTCCGCTCGGGCGGCGGGTCCGGCAGCGGGATCACCACGTCGACCGGCTTCGGCTTTGGCTTGGGCGGCGGGGGCGGCGGCTCGATCCCCATCGGGGAGGGGCAGAGAGCGAGTGCCAACGCCACGGCGAGCATTGCGACCAGCTTTCGTAACGAGCGTCTCTTGCGCTTCTTCCCCATCAACTCCGGCTCCGATCTCCAGTTCCCATCCATCCTCCAGGACGGTGGCTCACGCGCGCGGGCTCCCTCCTTCCGGCGGGGTTGCCAGTTTCGTACCCGAGAACACGGAAAGGGCAGCAGGCGCCGGCTGGGAGGCGGCGCTGGCAGGCGCACTCGCGCGACGCTGACCGGCACAATGCGCGCGGGAAGGCGTGTGCGACCGGGGTTCTTCCGATGGCAGCGATGGGGCTCACGTCGTTCACCCTCTCCTGTTCGCGGCTCGGGGGCTTGCTCCTCCCGCCAGGTTGAACCGCGCGGGGGCGCGGTCACCGCCGGGCAGGAGCTGCTCCAGGGCTCTGCGTGCCAACCGGCAGACGCGTCTCCGGGAGGGGAATGCCGCGGGAGAGCGGCGAACGAACGAGTGTGGATGGTCAGATGCCAGCGAGGGATGGAGTATGAGAGAGGGAAGCACGATCCGGGCACGGATCTTTCCCCCGATGGACGCGCGCGTACGGCTGTTGCTGGGATGTGCCGCGCTGGGGGCAGTAGCCGTGTCGGGCAGCGCCATTGTCGTGCTGTCGATTGCCACGTTCGCCACCATTGCATCCCTGGCGGCGGGGCTTTCTGTGGGGAGCTTCGCTCGTCGCATGGCGTTGCCCGGAGCCCTCGCGGTAGCAGCCGCGGTGGCGCGGTTGAGCTGGCCCGGGGGCCAGGTGCTCGCGGTGCTACCGGTCGGCCCTTGGGCAATCACCGTGACGGAAGCCGGATTGCGCGCGGGAACTCTCGCAGGCGCGCGCGTGTTGGCGATGGTAGCCGTAGTGCTGGCATCGACCGCTGGCGTTTCGGCCGCGTCCCTATTGGGCGCTGCGCGATGGCTGCATGTGCCGGCGACGCTGGTGGAGCTGGCCTCGCTGATGTACCGCTACCTCTTCCTGCTGAGAGAAGAGGCGCAAGCAATCGTGCGCGCGCAGTCGATGCGTTTGGGTTACGCAGGAGGGATGCAGAGCGTACGCTGCGCCGCTGCCGCCGGCGCGCTCGCCTTCTTGCGTGCCTACGAACGCGGCGTGAGGATCCATCACGCGATGCTGTTGCGTGGCTATCAGGGCGAGCTTCCGGAAGAGAGGCTGCCGCGCCTGGAGCGGCAGCAACTGGCCTATCTGGCGATTGGGCTGGTATTGCTGGCCGGCGTTGTGCGCGCGGGTAGTGGTGCATACTGAATGAACCTTCGCCAGCGCGCGGCGTCACTGAATTAGATGAGTGTCCTCGGGTGCGAGGGAAGGAGGTGGGTGGCATGCAGGTAATGAAATGCCCAGAGTGTGGAGAGAGAAACCCCGTGGCTCGCGAGTATTGCGGAGCATGCGGCGAGTATCTATGGCCACGGGCTGAATGCCAGCACACCGGTCACGCGCGGCTTGCCGTCTCGCCCGCGCAGTCTCCTCCCGCTGGACTGCGTGCGACCGCCGCCCGGTTGTTGCGGAGGCTGTTCGGGCCCCATTCTCCCGATGCTTGATGCCAGGGGCGCTGTCTGGCCGGCTCCTTGCGGGTAGTACCGCACCTTTCCTGGAGCGCCTTTCCGGGCGCGAGGGCGGCATGGCAAGGAGCCGGCGGGCAGACAGCAGGCGCGTCTGACTGTTCGAAATCGCCCAAGGCGTGTGGTTCCCACCCCCAAGACAATCGCAGACACCTCACACCAATCCGTCGCGGCCACAATCGACCGCCATCCAGCACCGCGGGCTTCCCTGGTGGCGGATTCGAGGCCAGTCGCCTGCTTGATACCCGGGCGCCCCCCTTACTGGCGCCTCGATGGCGGAATCGACCAGCGGCGCCGTCTCCGACATCCGCAACAGGCGCCGGCCTCGCCGTGCCAACCACCACCCGGCCATCGCCACCCGGGAGCACTCTCCCAGCGTCCGGAGGGAGCCAGCGCCACTCCCCCGCTGGCTGGAAGCAACGCGGCTACTTGCGCGCCCAGAAGCTGCCGCGTGGCACCTGGCTCGCCTTGAACCACTTCACGTGACCATCGCAGAACACCAGGTTGATCCCGTCCGTATGCACGGACATGCGCGGGTGGACCTCATTCGGATAGACACCCGTCGTGTTGGTGCCCGGACCGATGTAGAGGCAGTTTCGGGGGTCTGATCCCGTGCTCTTGATGCCCGCACACACCGAGTCGCCGATCAGCGGCACCTCGGCCGGCGTGGTGATCTGCGCCATGGAGCAGGACGCATTCGTCGAGCCGCCGACGCCGCAGAAGTTGTAGCCCATGTTCCCCCGAATATCGATCCGGGTGCTCCCCTGCCAGGCATACTGGGTGTAGCGGCTCTGGTAGCTCGGGCACAGGAAGACGCCCGTATTCTTCACGTAGGGGAATACCAGTCCGACCCAGCAGACCGTCTGGCCCGACGCCGTGTCGTGGGGCGAGACGCCGACGGCGCGCCCTGGGAACGTCTCGTCATAGTCCTGAACGTACTGCAGCATCGCCATGCCAAGCTGCTTGCAGTTGTTCTGGCAGGTCGCCTTGCGCGCGTTCTCTCGGGCGCGCGAGAAAACCGGGAAAAGGATCGCCGCCAGGATCGCGATAATGGCGATCACGACGAGCAACTCGATCAGGGTGAAGCCGTGCTTTTTCATCTCCATCCCCTCCTTTGCCACCACGAAGTGACCTGCTCACGTGGCAGGCGGGCCCCCTTCCTGCAGGCGCTTTCGCGCTCACCAAGGAGAACTCCTTCTGGACGAATGCGCCCCACCGCCGGCCCCGATTCCAAGGAAGGCCGCACAGCCAGGGGGGCCCGCACCTCCCCATCCGCGTCCCTCCATATCATCCGCTGTATCGGCACCCGCGTGGGGTCGGGTTTCGTTGACAAAACCCACCCCATCCGGTACAATGAACGCAAGAATACTGTGCCGGCACGGCAACAGAAGCGCGCGACTGCTTGGGCGCGTCGGGAGGGCGCCGCCCGCCGGCTCTTGTGATGAGGAACCCAGCATGCCAGCATCTTTGCGCAGGGATCACCACTGCGGCGAACTGAACTTGAACCACGTCGGCCGCGAGGTTACCGTGATGGGGTGGGCGCACCATGTGCGCGACCTTGGCGGCCTGATCTTCATTGAACTGCGCGACCGCAGCGGCATCGTCCAGGTCGCGTTCAGCCCCCAGGAGGCACCCGAGGCACACGCCCTCGCTCAGGAAGTGCGCAGCGAGTTCGTCCTTGGCGTCCGCGGGGTGGTCCGCCGCCGCCCGGCAGGCACGGAGAACCCCAATCTGCCCACGGGCGAGGTGGAAGTTTACGGCTCTCACCTTGAGATTCTGAACACGTGTCAACCCCTCCCCTTCCCCGTTGCCGAGGAGGTGGATGTCGATGAAACGACGCGGCTGAAGTATCGCTACCTCGACCTGCGCCGCGCGCCGATGCAGCGAATGCTGGAGTTGCGCCACCGCGTTACCTCCGCCGTCCGCAGCTTCCTCAACAGCCAAGGGTTCTGGGAGGTCGAGACGCCGCTGTTGATGAAAAGCACGCCGGAGGGCGCCCGCGACTATCTGGTACCCAGCCGCGTCCATCCGGGCAAGTTCTACGCGCTGCCCCAGTCGCCACAGCTGCTGAAGCAGATCCTGATGGTCGCGGGCGTGGAAAAGTATTACCAGATCGCCCGCTGCCTCCGCGACGAGGACCTGCGCGCCGACCGCCAGCCGGAACACACGCAGATCGATCTGGAGATGTCGTTCGTCACCCGTGACGATATCTTCGACGTCGCGGAGCGGATGTGGCAGTACGTCTTCCGCGAGGCGCTGGGCGAAGAGATCTCCATCCCGTTCCGGCGGATGACCTATGCCGAGGCGATGGCCCGCTACGGCAGCGATAAGCCCGACCTGCGCTACGGCATGGAGCTGGTGGATATCTCCTCACTCGTGGCGGGCACCGAGTTCAAGGTCTTCTCCGGTGCCGTCGCCTCGGGTGGCCTCGTGAAGGGCCTGAACGCCCGCGGCTGCGCCAGCTTCGCGCGCCGAGAGGTTGACGAGCTGGTGGAGGTGTCCAAGACGTTCGGCGCGAAGGGCCTCGCCTACTTCTACGTCGAGGAGAGTGGCCTGCGCGGCCCCATCGCGAAATTCTTCACGACCGAGCAGCTGGAGGCGATCCGCGCCGCCCTGGATGGCAAGCCGGGCGACCTGCTTCTCTTTGTCGCCGACCAGCCGGACGTCACCAACACCGCCCTGGGCCGCCTGCGCGTGCATCTGGCCAAGCAGCTCAACCTGGCCGACCCCGCACAGCGCCGCTTCGTCTGGATCATCGACTTCCCGATGTTCGAGTGGAAGCCCGAGGAGAAGCGGTACGACTTTATGCACAATCCGGTGAGCGCCCCGCACCCGGATGATCTCCACCTCCTTGAGGAGGGGTGGAAGAGCGAAGCCGAGCCCGGCAGCCCGGAGCATCCCTGGACGCGCATCCGCGCGAATCAGTATGACCTGGTGCTCAACGGCAGCGAAGTCGCCTCCGGAAGCATCCGAAACCACCGGGCCGACCTCCAGGAGCGCGTTTTTGAGATCCTGGGAATCAGCCACGAGAAGGCACACGAGCGGTTCGGTTTCCTGCTGGACGCCTTCCAGTATGGAGCGCCGCCTCATGGCGGAATCGCCCCAGGGCTGGATCGGATGGTGGCCATCATGGCCGGCGCAGAGTCAATCCGCGACGTCATCGCCTTCCCGAAGACGGCCAGCGCAACCGATCTCATGATGGATGCGCCCTCGGAAGTGGATCCGGCACAGCTTGAGGAGCTTCATATCCGGGTGGTGCCTCCGAAATAGAAGCCGGGCAAGCGCTCGGGAGGAGCCATGCACCAAGGTGGGCATGCGGCGTTTATCTTCTCCGAGGCATTCATGGAGTATGACTTCGGGCCGCTCCACCCGCTGCGCCCGGAGCGCCTGCGCCTCCTGCGCGAGCGGCTCCAGGCCGATGGGGTGCTAGACAGCCCTCATGTCCGCCTGGTGGAGGCGCAGCCGGCCACCGAGGAGGAGGTGCTGGCGGTCCACACCCGGGAATACTACGACGCGGTGGCGGCGCTCAGCTCTGGCCACCGCGTCGTGAAGAGAGAGGAGTATGGCTTCGGGGGGCTGGATAACCTCCCGTTTCCCGGGATGCTGGAGGCTTCCCTGCTCTATACAGGGGCGTCGTTGCAGGCAGCGCGCCTCGTGAGCCGCGGAGAGGTGCCGCGGGCGATGAACCCCGCCGGGGGCCTGCACCACGCCATGCCCGGGCGCGCCAGCGGGTTCTGCATCTTTAACGACCCGGCGGTCGCCATTGCCGATCTCCTGCGGCGGCACGAGCGAGTGCTCTATCTGGACATCGATGCGCATCACGGCGATGGAGTCCAGGCGGTCTTCTATGAATCGCCGCGCGTGCTCACCCTCTCGCTGCACGAGTCCGGGCGGACGCTCTTCCCGGGCACCGGCTCCCCGGAGGAGATCGGCACGGGCGCGGGCGAGGGCTACAGTGTCAACGCGCCGCTGATGGCTGGCACGGGCGACGACACCTTCTTGCGCGTCTTTGACGCCCTGGTGCCCCCGCTGGTGGAGTGGTTCAACCCAGAGGTGATCGTCGCCCAGCTTGGGATCGATACGCACCATGCCGATCCCCTGGCGCATCTGAGGCTGACGACGGCGGGTTTCCTGCGCGCGGTGCGCTCCATCCGTGACTGGGGCCGCCCGCTGGTCGCCCTCGGCGGCGGGGGCTACAACCCGGACGTAGTGGGCGATGCCTGGGCGCGCGCATTTGCCTGCCTGGCCGAGGTCGATCTGCCAGCCGCGCCCGCGGAGGAGCCTCCGGCCATGCCCTCGTTCTATGGCGACCCGGCGGCGGTGGAGGCGTTCGCCGACAAGACAATCGAGGCGGTGCGCCGGAACATCTTCGTCCGGCACGGAATCTGAGGAGGAGGAGCCGTGAATCCCAACATCAATCCCGAGCACGTGATCACCCTCCAGGGGCGGCAGTACTGCACCTACCGGGGCGTGCTGGAGTGCGCGCACGCTATCGGCCTGGAGGGCATTCGGACCCGGATCCTCCAGGTGCCGGGCCCAGACAACGAGTACGTCGCTATCGTCGAGGCGGAGGTGCATCTCAAAGATGGCCGCGTCTTCGTCGATGTCGCGGATGCCTCCCCGAAGAACGTCAGCCGGCATCTCCAGTCGGCGCTGATCCGCCTGGCATCCACCCGCGCCAAGGGCCGGGCCCTCCGCGACGCTGTGAATATTGGAGTCGCCCTTGCCGAAGAGCTCGACGAGGTGGAGACCGACCCGGCGGTTCCGGCGGCGCATGCCACGCGCCCGGCGCCTGCGCCCGCCGCGCCGGCCACACCGGCTCCTCCGGCTGCGCCAACCGCGCCTGCTCCTCCGGCCACGCCGGCCGCGGCCACGCCCGGGCCTGAGCCCTACAACGCGTCCAAGACCGTGCCGCCCTCGGGCAACGGCTCGCACGCGCCGGCCAAGTCCCAGCCGCTCCCGCCGACCGCCGAGGAGGGCAAGGATGAGCCAGGGCCGACGTCTGGCGACAGGCCGATGGCGTTCACGCCGATGCCGGCCGGGAGCGCGCATCCCGCCGCTGAGGCACGCCCTAACGAGCTCGTCTGCAGCAGCCCCGGCTGCGGGCGTGTCGTGACGCAGGGTCAATATAACTTCAGCATGCAGACCTATGGAGCAGCACTCTGCCCGGCCTGCCAGCGCAAGCGGAAGGCACAGGAGAAAACATCTTGAGGCAGCGGTCGTCCCGTGATTTCCAGCGCGTCAATTCTCGTCGTCTTTGGACAGCCGTCTTCTTCCTGGTGGCACTGGTGATCTTCGCTCTCATGTCTGCCAGCTACTTCGTGGCAGGGATGCTCACCAGCGGAGGCAGCAAGGGGCTCATTCAGGAGATCAGCCAGGCCGCGGAGTGCGGCCGAAACCACCTGCTCCCCACGGCTGCCGCCATCGACCGCTACGCTCGCGGCACCGGGAAGTATCCGGAGCAGATTGACGATCTCCTCCCCATGTATCTGGAGAAGCAAGAGGTGTTGCGCTGCCCAGCCGACACCACGACGCCCAAGGGGGAGAGCAGCTTCCTCTACCACCGGCCTCAGCCGGGTGATACCGACGCGGTGCTGCTCGAGTGCCCCCACCACAACACCCTCTTGATGCGCGTTCGCGCGCGCGGGAAGACCGAGCCAGGCAAGACCTTTTGGGAGCTGCAGATGCAGCCGCTGACCCAGGCGCCTTAGCGGGCGGGCGCCCCGGCTCGTCTCAGGATCTCGACGACTTCTTCGTCGGTAACCTGGTCAAACCGCTGGTACCACTCACCCACGGCGAAGAACGGCTCTGGCGTCTCCAGGACCACCACTCGGTCGGCCTCGGCCCGGAGGCGCTCGATGCTGGAAGGGGGTCCGACAGGCACGGCGAGGATCAGCTCGGCGGCCCCCCGATTCCTCAGGCTCCGCAGCGAGGCCATCACCGTGCTTCCGGTGGCGATGCCATCATCCACCACGATCACCGTCTTGCCCGCGATATCCGGGGCCGGGCGGCCACCGCGGTAGGCCTGTAGCCGGCGTTGAATCTCGGCAATCTGCTCCGCCTTCGCGCGCTCGAGATACTCCGGGGTGACTCCAGGGTAATGCCTGGCCATGGGGTCAATCATATCTGAGCCGTCCGCGGCCACTGCGCCAATGGCGAGCTCCGGATTCCCCGGCGCCGGGATCTTGCGCGCCACGACAATATCGAGCGGCGCGTTCAGCGCCCGCGCCACCTCATCGGCCACAACCACCCCGCCGCGGGGAACGCCGAGGATCACGAGGTCTCGGCCCCGATACTCTTCCAGGGCTTTCGCCAGCCTCCTGCCGGCATCCACCCGATCCTCGAAGATCATCGCGCTCACCTCCGTCTCTGCCTCTTCCCGCGCTCCGGTTGGCCAAAACAGCACGCGAGAGGAGCGCCGCACTCCGCGCCGTGGGCGATGGCGCGGGCACGGAGACGCGGGCGCCATCGGATTACCCGCCCTGGGCGGAGCTCAGGGCTCGGAGTACCGTGCCCAGGATTCTGGGGACTCCCATACGGTCACCGAGAGAAGCCGCGCCGGCTCTGGGATCTGGGGAGCCAGCCGGCGGTAGATGTAACGCGCGAGGCCCTCCGAGCTGGCGTTCTCTTGCTGGAACGGCGGCAACTCGTTCAGGTTGCGATGATCCAGCTCATCACAGATGGCTCCCAGAAGACGCTTCAGGAGGGTGAAATCGAGGGCGATGCCGGTGGCATCCAACTCCTCCGCGCGGACCACCGCCTCCACCTCGAAGCGGTGCCCGTGCAGACGCTCGCACTTGCCCTGGTAGCCCCGCAGGCAGTGCGCGGCGTCAAAGTGCCGGCGTGTCGCGACCTCAAACATCCTCTCGATTCCTCCCCTCCACGGACGGGGCGAGGGGTCCGGATCATGAGATCCGCCCCCTCACCTCGGTCCTTCTATTCCCCTACTTGGTTCAACACTCACCGGGCCCAAAGGCCCGGTGCAACCGGAGTGGCATTACCCTACTCAGAAGCGATACATCGCCCCGGTGTGCAGGACGACGGCGTCGCTGCGGAAACTGCCCTCGGTGATTCCATCGGCCGCGTTCGAGCCACGTCCGGACGCGAAGCTGTACTCCAGCGCCGCGTTGATCTCCACGCGCTCCCGGAGCGAGCGGCCGACACCGAGCGTGAAGGTGTGGCCGTGGCCCGGCACGGAGAAGGTCGCGCGCGCCTGATCCGACGGGGTTGCGCGGGTCGTATACACATATCCAGCCCGAAGCGCCCACGGTCCGAAGCCGGTGTACTCCGCGCCAAGGCGAATGTTGCTCACGTTACACCAGTTCTGCGTGATATCGCCGCTGGTGTCGAGCGAGGTCGGTCCAAGATTGCCGGTGACATCCAGGACTCGGTTGGCCGAATACTCAGTCCAGGAGTACTCCGCCAGGAGGGTGAGCTCCGGCGTCTCGCGGTAGTAGAAGCCGAGCGAGAACTGCTGCGGCAGAACGTTCTTGATCGACGCGGTGCCGCCCGGAAGCGTCTGGATGCCGCCGACCGGCGCCTGGAACACTCCGGAGGTCTTTCCGCGCGCCTCAAACGCCACCTCATTCCGCCACACGGCGCCAAAACCCCATCGATCATCGGGCGCCTGGTACTGCACGCCGAGGCGCACTCCATCATACCGCGTATCCGACATCCCCTCGAAGTGGATATTCCGAAGAACGGGCACGCCGTTGGTCAGGATCATCTTCGCCGTGGAGAAATCGGTGTTGACATCCACGACCCGCCACGCCGCGCCGATCTTCCAGCGGGGTGTCAGCTGGTAGGCGGTGCCAAGCGCGAACTCGGTGATCTCCAGATCCGCCTTCACCGTCGGCGTAAGCGTCGCCCATGGCGCAATCGCCTGGAAGCTGACGTCTTCGTAGAACGCCTTCATTCCGCCCACCACGTAGAAGCCCAGGCCAACGCTGAAGCGATCACTCACCGGATAGGCCGCGGTGGTGCCGGCAACTGGCGCCATCTTGCGGTTGCCTTCCACCGAGAACTGCGCATTCGGCGAGTAGCTTGGCATCTTGCCCTCGAGCTGGGCAAACGTGGGAGAGAGGTTCAGGCTGGCCTCGGCGCGCTCCGTGCCTGCCAGACCGGCCGGATTGAAGTAGATCGCTTCTGAACCGCTGGCGATGGAGGCGGCGGCGCCCCCGATGCCAACATACCGTCCGGACCACGTGGTGGCCTTCTCATACCCGGCACTCCAGGCCTCCGCGGCCGGAAGAGCCAGCGCGACCGCCAGCAGCACGAGCATTCTGCTGGCCCGAGTGTGCGGGATCTTCATACTTCGTTTCTCCTTCAAGCTGATGTGCCCCGGCAACCCTGCGCGCGCCATAGCGGCCGACACTGACCCTCTGTTGGGACATGCTGGAACGGCGTGGTATGGAGCGAACGTTTCCCTGTCCGCTTTTGGTGACGGGATGGATTGTAACGGGCGCTGGCATTATAGGGCAAGCAAGCGCCCGAGTCAAGAGTGGGTGCCAGCCTGCGGAGGCAGCGCGCAACCCGGCGCGCGGCGATAAATCACCGCGCTGCTTGCGAGCGAAGCCCTGCCGGGCTGGGTTGGGGATACTCCCAGATGTCCCAAAACGGCGGTGGCTGGGGGGAGAAGCCTCGAAGGAGCTTTGCCGGAAAGCAGCGCGGAGCTTCGAGCTCCGCGCGTGCGCGCGGCCTTCTCCTTATGTCGGAATCCCAGGCCAGCCTGGCGGCGGTAAGGACATGGAAGGGGTCGGCCTCAGCCGGTGGGGCTCCACCGGCTGAGGGATTGGGCCGGTTTTTCTACTTTCGGATGGTCACCTGGCGAACACCGGCGTAGCCCTCGCCCAGCCAGATGCCGAGGACGCCAGGCGGGAGCGGCGCTGCGTCCGTGACGCCGAGAACGTGCTCCCCATCCAGCCAGACGGAAAGCTCGTAGCCCAGGCCGCGCTCGGGGCGGGTGTTTCGGCGGGTGGTTATCTTGAGGTTGTAATCCGCATCCGACTTCAGGGGCCGCGAGAGCCATCCCAACTTCATGTAGACGCCATGGTCTCTCCCCTCGCCGGTATAGGTATATTTCCACAGGTTGATGCCCCCGTGGTAGAGGAGCACGAGATAGTGGTCGGCCAGGGCATCGCCCCGCAGCCCAGAGTTGAGAACAAACCCCGCGGCGGCGGCCTGATCGACGCGAAAGACGCCAGAAACCTCGTATTGCTCCGGGAGCGGCTCCTTCAACCCGTAGATGGAGAGGCCCATCCCCTTCTCCATGCGCCGCACCTGCTCGTAAGGCGTGCCCTCTGGCGCCGTGTTGACGAGGAAGCCCTCTTTCAGTGCCCAGGGATAGCCGCGCTCGAAGCGTGGCTCGCGCAGTGGCAGCCACTCACGCGAATGGAACAGCCCCTCTGCTGAGAGAAGCACCTCTTGTTTCGCAGGCGCGCCCGCGAGCGAGGTGCCCGCCGCTAGGAGCACAGACAGGCAGAACAAACAGCAGGATCGCTTTGCCCTCATGATTCAGAACTCTCCAGGCCAGCCCGAAGCCGCGACAGGCGCGCGCCCACCCGGGACGCGCGCCCGAATGCTCCAGAAGACATAGCGGTAGCCACACACCAGGAGGGTGCCGCCACCCTGGCGCGCCGGCCTCCCACCGCGGACTCTAGCCCGAAGTATTCAGCAGAATACTTCAAAAGAAGTCTCTTGCCTGGTGGCACGCTGTTGCCGCCACGAGCGTCCGGTGGCAGAGTGTTTTCGGGGGCAGTGCCCGCGAAGCCGCGCCACGCCCGGCAGAGAGACTTCTTTTCATTATTCTAAACGAATAATGCGGGCTAGGCCAGCATGCCGCTCTGTTTCGCGTAGGCGAAGATATCCCCGGCTTCCAGGATCGGGAGGATATCGCCCAGCGGGCGAAGCGTGTAGCTCTTGCCGGTGGTCAGGTTGGTGAGGCGGTGACCCTTCACATCCAGCTCCAGCTCGTCGCCGGTGCGAATCTCCTCCACGAGGCGCGTAGGCGTCTCGAAGGGGAGCAAGTAACCGCCGTTGACGCTGTTGCGGAAGAAGATGCGCGCGTACGACTCGGCAATCACGGCTTCCACGCCGGCTTCACGAAGGGCAAGCGGCGCATGCTCACGCGAGGAGCCACAGCCAAAGTTCTTGCCACCCACCACAATGCGGTATTCGCCGGGCTCGCCACCCTCGGGCACGAAGGGGCGGTTCCCCTCGGGAAGCCCCGCCTGGGCGGCCGGCACGCCCGAAAGCGCGTAGACCCCGAACATCTTCCGTTCCTCCGGAATCGCCGGGTTGTAGGTGAGGTAATGCGCCGGGATAATCTGATCGGTATCGATATCATCGCCGAGCACGTAGGCCCGGCCCTTGATCGTCTCTTGCACAGTCAACTCCTTAGACCCTATCGCCGCCTCTCCTCAACACACTGGCGTGACGTGTTGAGCACGCGGCAGCGAGCATCGGGCTCCGTTCAGAGCAGCTCCCGTGGATCCGTGATATGGCCGGTCACAGCCGAGGCGGCGGCGGTGAGCGGTGAAGCGAGGAAGACCTGCCCATCCTTGTGGCCCATGCGCCCCGGGAAGTTTCGGTTGGTGGTCGAGATGCACTTCAGCGGCTCGTTCAGCCGGCCGAACGTATCCACCGGGCCGCCCAGACACGCGGCGCACGATGGCTGGCCCACCTTGCACCCGGCCTCCTGGAACACCTCGATGAGCGTCTTCCCATCCACGCGCTCACGGTGCAGCGCCTGGAGGACCTCGGTGGTCGCCGGCACGATGAACGTATCCACCGCCACGGTGCGCCCGTTGAGGATGCGCGCGGCCGCGATAAAGTCGGTGGTCTTCCCGCCGGTGCAAGAGCCGATATAGGAGCGGTCGATCCGCACATCCGAGAGCTCTCGGGCGAGCGCCCGGTTATCGGGAGAGTGCGGCAGCGCCACCGTCGGCTCCAGTTCCGCCACGTTGAAGATGTGCTCGCTGTGGAACGTGGCCCCCTCGTCGTTCGTGAAAACGGTGAACGGCTTGCTCGTGCGCGCGCGCACGTAGTCGCAGGTCACCTGATCGGGAGCGATGATGCCGGTCTTACCGCCGGCCTCGATCGCCATGTTGCACAGCGTCATCCGCTCTTCCATATTGAGCGAATAGACGGCGTCACCCGCGAACTCCATGGCGCGATAGGTGGCGCCATCCACGCCGATCTCACCGATGACGTGGAGGATCAGGTCCTTGGCCATCAGATAGGGGGGCATGCTTCCATCGAAGATGAAGCGCATCGTCTCGGGAACGCGGACCCACAGCTTGCCAACGCCCAGGATGAAGCCTGCCTCCGTGTTGCCAATGCCGGTAGCAAACTCACCGAAAGCGCCATGCGTGCAGGTGTGCGAGTCGGTGCCGAAAAGCACCTCGCCGGGACGGGTGTGCCCGCCCTCTGGAAGACCAACGTGGCAGACGCCCTTATACCGCTCCGTGCCCACGTCGTAGAAGTTGGGGATTCCCTGAGCCGCCACAAACTCGCGCAGGATCTCCACATTGCGCCGGGCCTTCGCATCGGCGGTGAAGATGTAGTGATCGGGGATGATCACCACCTTCTCCTTATCCCAGACCTTCGCATCCTTCCCGAAGTGCTCTTGGAAGACGCCGATGGTGCCGGGGCCACAGACGTCGTGGGTCAACAGCACATCCACATTGACCCAAACATTCTCGCCGGCGCGCACGGCCTCGCGGCCGGCTGCACGGGCGAGGATCTTTTCCGTCATCGTCATCGCCATGATAGGGGCTCCCTGAATGGTGATGCCACGCCTGCAATGAGGATCAGGATCCGCTCTTTCTGGCGCACGCCGGCGCTCTGGTTGGGTGGCGCGGGCGGCACACCCCGTCGTGAAACACTGTCCCCCACGCGTTGGCGGCAGGCTGCTGGCTCTTGAGATCGCTCAAACAATACGCGCTCGGCCCAAAGATTCCGAGGCACTACTTCATTATAGCCGATGCGCCCGCGGATTGGCAAGGCGCGTCCGCGGGTATCAAACCGCCGGCACTGCCCGGGCCTGATGGCCGGCGGTGTCTCCCAGCGGGCACGGGCCTAAAGCCTCTGCGTGCCCCACAGAGCACGCCACCCCGGAACGGCATCGGGTTTGGCCAGCTTGTTGGAGCGGTAGCTCCGGGTTGGTGGCGCGGACTGGCGAACCGATGCGAAAGGAGACGAGAGCCTTGGAGGTCGTTCTCACCGAGCGAGAGCGCGATCTGCTGATCGAGCTGCTGGATTCGGAGATCAGCGAGGTGCGTTCTGAGCTTTACCACGCCGAGGATGCCGAGACGAAGGAGATGTTCCGCGATCGCGAGGAGTTGACGAAACGCCTGAGGGCAAAGCTGGAAGGGAGCGCGCTGAGAGAGCCCGTGGTCACCTGAGACGCGCACCGGCAGGTTCTTCGCCGCTGCCTGGGGAACGTTGAGACAAGAGTCAACTGAGGTTCAGAAACGCAGCGGAGGAGGGAAGCTGGTGCGTAGCGAGTTCATCCACCGATTGGTGAGTTTGGCGGCAGAGCTGGCCGATAGCGTGCCGGGCGGCAAGACGTCCTCGGAAGAGCTCGGGCCAAACGCCCGTTGGTACGCCTCTTCGTGGCAGCGCGCAGGGGGCATTGACGTGTTCCTGGCACGCGACGGCGTGGAACGCTGCCTGGTGGTCGCGGGGGCGGGTCCGGAGGCTGCCCGCGTGCCGGGCGAAGTGGTGGCAACGGGTGAACGTCCGGTGAAGGTGGCGGCGTACTCCTCGGAGGCGTGCGCCGCGCTGCGCGCGCTCTTCCCGTGGACCGCGCCCCGCGCGCTGCCCAAGCACCGCCCCTCCTTTGGGTGCGGTGATCGGCTTGGCGTGGCTACTCCCGGGCAGCTCCGCGGCCTACGGCACACTCGGGCAGCGCTGGTCCTGGCCCAACAGTCGGTGCGCGAGCTGACACTCACCGGCCGAAGCTATGCTGAGGTGGTCGATGCGGCAACATGGGGCGTCTTTCAGGAGGGCTACCAGGAGGGCTTCGGCGCGGATGGCGACCACCTGAAGACGGCAGATGAGGTGCGCGCTCTCCTGGACGCCGGCGCCACCTTCATCACGCTCGACTTGAGCCTCTGCCTCGGGTGCGCCAGCAGCCTTCCCGAGATGCCGGACGCAGTGCGCCGGCTGGAGGGCAACTCCTGGGAGCTGGCAGGAGAGCGCCTAGAGGCCAACCCTGATGACCTTCGGGGATTCTGGCGCGTTTACGGGCCCACCTTTGCCTTCATCGAAGAGGCTGATGTCCTCTGCCGGCAGGCGCGTGGCGTCGGCGGGTACGACCTGGAAGTGAGCGTCGATGAGACGGCGCACGCCACCCGCCCCCTCGACCACCTCCTGCTCGCAACCGAGCTCGCGCGGCGCGGGATCGCGGTCACCAGCATCGCGCCGCGCTTCCCCGGCGAGTTCCAGAAGGGAATCGATTACATCGGCGACCGGGAGCGCCTGGAGCGCGAGGTGGCAATCCACGCAGAGATCGCGCACCGCTTTGGTTACAAGCTCGGGGTCCACTCGGGAAGCGATAAGTTCGCTGTCTTCCCGCTCTTTGGCCGCCACGGCGGCGACCGCCTCCACGTGAAGACCGCCGGCACAAGCTGGCTGGAGGCGCTGCGCGTCGTCGCCGCCACCGACCCGGCGCTCTTCCGGGCGATCTGGACGCAGGCGACCGAGGGCTTCCCTCGGGCTCGCGAGTATTACCACATCGGCACCTCGCTCGCCGATGTAACCGGCAAGGCCGACGTGCCGGACTCGGAACTCCCCCATCTTCTGAACGATGATGCCTGCCGGCAATTCCTGCACATCACCTACGGGGAGATCCTGAAAGCGCCTGCGCCAGGGGGCGGCACCCTGAGCGATGCCCTCCAGGAAAACCTGGCCCAGAATGAGGCGCGCTACGCCCACGGCCTGGAAGCGCACTTCCGCCGCCACGCCGATGGCCTCGGTCTCACCTCGTCCTGAGCGCGGCAAAAGGCTTCCCAGGCGAGAGCCGCATGGGACCAGCACCCGACTGCCACGGTGATCCAGGCAGATCCGGGCGCGAAGGAGTCCTCCCGCATCCTGGCGTAACAGACGCTCTAAGAGCGGCGGGATGCCGCCTGCGGTAGAGCGCGGCTGGGGAGCGGTGGCATGGCGCCAGTTGCCCCCAGAGCAGGCCATGCCGAAGGAATCAGGAGGTACGCGATGCCCAAACTCGGTTCCATGCCTCAACCGGGAGGCAGGATCTGGCTCAGAGCGCTGAGCCGTGTCGTATGGCTGGTGGCGCTGGCAACTCTGGCGCTGCCGGCGGGGGCGGTCACCCTGGCCAGGGAAGGCAGGGCGCCGGCGACCCTCTTCCTGGCGGTGGGCGCGACAGCGGCAGAGGAGACCGGAGCGCAGGAACTGGCCGCCTATCTGAGCCAGGTGACCGGCGCAACCTTCACGGTGACCCGCGAGGGACAGGGCACGGCCAGGGGAGCCAGCATCTACGTGGGCCCCACGCGCTTCGCGGCGGGACAGGGGATCGATTGCACGAAGCTGGGCCCCGAGGAGTGGGTAATGCGCACGGTCGGTGATAGCCTCATCCTGGCAGGCGGCCGGCCGCGCGGCACGCTGTATGCCGTCTACCGCTTCCTGGAGGACGTGATCGGCGTCCACTGGTGGAACGCTTACGAAGAAACCGTGCCCAAACAGCCGACTCTCGAAGTGACCGGGCTCGACCGGCGCGGCAAGCCGGTCTTCCGCTACCGCGACATCTACATGCTCTACGCGCACGATGGCGGCCGCTTCGCCGCGCGCAACCGCCTCAACCGCGAGGGCGATGCGCGGATCAGCAAGGAGTACGGCGGGAGCATGGAGTACGGCCCCCCTTATCACGTGCACACCTTCTTCATGTACATTCCGCCGGAGGAGTACTTCGAGAAGCACCCCGAGTGGTTCTCGCTGGTCAAGGGGAAGCGCTCCGCCGGGCGCACGCAACTCTGCCTCACCAACCAGGAGATGCGCGCCTTCTTCCTGCAGCGCCTGCGAAAGTATATCGCCGATTCGTGGGCAGCGGCGAAGAAGGAAGGCCTGCCCGTGCCCCTCGTCTTCAGCGTCTCGCAGAACGACTGGGGAGGCCAGTGCGAGTGTGAGAACTGCCAGAAGATCACGGCGGCCGAGGGTTCGGAAGCCGGGCCACTCCTCGATTTCGTGAACTGGCTCGCGGACTCCATCAAAGACGAGTACCCCGAGGTCTCGCTCGATACCCTGGCCTACATGTACACCCAGAAGGCCCCGAAGACGATCCGCCCGCGCGATAACGTGATCATCCGCCTCTGCGATACGCACAGCAACTTCACGCGCGCGATCACCGATCCCGAGAACACGGCGTTCCGCGAGCACCTGTTGAGCTGGGCGAAGATCGCCAAGAACCTGCGGATCTGGGACTACGCCGTCACCTTTGCTCCCCACTACGGCCTGCCGCTGGCGTCGCTCCATACCTACGCGCCGGACTACCGCTTCTACGCCGAGAACAACGTCGAAGGCGTCTTCACCGAGCACGAGTATGAGGTGCTCGCGGACATGCGCGACCTGAAGATCTGGATGATGATGAAGCTCCTGGAAGACCCCTACCGGGATCCCCAGGCGCTGGTCCGGCAGTTCACGGATGGCTTCTACGGTCCGGCTGGCCCCATGATTCGCGACTACCTCGCCGCGCTGGAGAAGGCCTCTTCCGAAAAGATCAGCTACCTCTCGATGGGCGCGTCACCGTCGCAATACCTTTACCTCGATCTCGATTTCATCCGCAACTCCCAGGCGCTGTTCGACCGGGCCGAGGCCGCCGTCGCGGGCGATCCTGTCCTGCTGCGCCGGGTGCGGCACGCGCGGCTGCCTCTCGACCGGGCATCGCTAGTGCTCTTGCCTCGCCTCATGCGCGAGTGGGTGGCCCGCGGGAACAACCCCGAGGTGTTGCCCTTGGATCGCGACGCGGTTGCCCAGCGATGCAAGGCGACGTGGTATGCGGAGGTGGACCGGCGCATCCCCGAGAAGCGCCGTCAAGCCGAACGCGCGAAGGCTGATGAGGAGATACTCCCTCTCATCACACGCCGGCCCTACGTGCCCCTGCCCGAGAAGTTCCGCAACCTGCCGGCTGGCACTGTCTTCGACTACACCGCCGAGACGAGCCGCAACTGGCAGAACCGAGTGAAGGTGGTGCCCGATCCCGAGGCCGAGAGCGGGATCACCAACCGCCTGGAGCTCACGGACGAGGAGATGGAGAAGTACGCGCTGCCGATGCCCTGGGGCCTCTACAACCAGATCGCGAAAAAGGGCGTTGGGAGCGTCTCCATCCGGCCGGAAGACGTGCCCGGACCCGGGTATCACTGGTACCGCATGGGCAGCTTTCCGATTGCCCACTCCACCTATGTCTACTTCTTCTGGAGCTGGATCATCCAGGTGGATGTCGATGACGTGGCCGACAGCAAGCGCCCTGACCAGAAGTATACCATCTGGGCGCGCGTGAAGTTCGAGGGGCCCCGCTTCCCGCATGGAAAGCCGGACCAGAAGAACGCAATCTGCGTCGAGCGCGTGGTGCTGGTGAAGGAGTAGTCTCCGAGCATCCGACCAACCATCTGCCAGGCCCTCCCCTGGCAGGGGAGGGCCTGGCGGGCATCCCTGCGCATCCAGCGGGCGCCCGACGCGTCGCGCTGCCCCCGTCCGGCATCCACAACTCGGCATCCCCCTGGTGAAACAAACGGCCTGGCAAGCACCCTCTAACAGTGCAGAGGCGTTCTGGCACCCTGCCCGGAAGCGGCGACGCAATCTCTGCCTTGATGGCCCGTCCCGCAAGCCTGCCGGAGCGCACCCTCTCACGCGCCGGTCGATTGCCACACCTCATGGCGGCGCGTGGCTGGATGGAGAGTTGGTATGGGGAGGACCGGCGACGGTGATGCTCCGATCCGTCACATGACGGCACGGAGCAGTCGCGCGATCAAGACAGGATACCAGCGTTTCGAGCGCCCCGTGTATGATTACGCTGCCAAGTATGCCCCCTGCCGCCGAGGGTGCCCCGCCGGCCACGATACGGCCTGGGCCACCTGCATGATCAGCAAGGGGCGCTACGACCTGGCCCTGCGCGTGCTTCGCGAGGAGAACCCCTTCCCATCGGTCACCGGGCGCGTCTGCCATCATCCCTGCGAGGATGCCTGCAGCCGTGGCGATTACGACCAGCCGGTCGCGATCCAGGCCCTCGAGCGCGCCTGCGCCGAGTATGGCGACACCGATCCCGTCGAGCTAGCGCCGCGGCTTCACGAGGAGAGCGTCGGCATCATCGGCGCCGGGCCTGCGGGCCTGGCGTGTGCCTATCACCTCGTTCGCCTCGGCTATCCGGTCACCGTCTACGATGCCAACGATACCCCCGGCGGGATCCTGGCCTACGGGATTCCCGCCTACCGCCTGCCCCGCGAGGTACTCGAGACCGAGATCGACCGGCTGCGCCGAATGGGCGTGGCGTTCCGCTGCGGCGTGCGCATCGGCGTGGATCTCTCCTTCGCGCAGCTGCGCCAGTCGCATCACGCCCTCTTTCTGGCGCCAGGATTGGCACGCGCACGCCAGCTCTCCGTGCCGATGCCAAAGGACCCGCGCGTTGAATCGGGGGTGGCGTTTCTGCGCGCGGCCAGGCTTGGGGTAGCGCGCTCCGTGAGCGGCCACGTGGTGGTGATCGGCGGGGGCGACGTGGGTATCGATGCCGCCCGCTCCGCGTTGCGTCTGGGCGCCGAGAAAGTCACCCTCTGCTGTGGCGAGGCACGCACCGAGATGCCTGCCCATCCCGAGGAGATCGAGGCGGCCCGGCACGAAGGCGTCGAGATACTTGACCGGGTGGTGCCCGCCCGCGTGGATGCCACCAGGAACAGCGTGAATCTGACCCTCCTCCCCGTGCGCGCGATGCGCAGGGATCCGGACGGCACCCCGCGGTTCGATGTGGAGGAAGGCCCTGGATGGCAGATCCGCGCGGCGCGCCTCCTCTATGCCGTCGGACAGGAGGCCGACCTCTCCTTTCTCCCGCCGTCGCTGGCGCAAGGCCAGCGGTTGCGCGTCGATGCCTGGGGCCAGACCAGCCTGCCCGGCGTCTTCGCGGGAGGCGACATCACGGGCGCGTATGGTGTCGCCGAGGCTGTTGGAAGCGCCAAGCGAGCGGTCATCGGAATCGATGCCTGGCTGCGCCGCCTCCCGATGGAAGGTCTGGAGGAGCTGGTTGCGGTGGGCGATTCGCCCATCGTCTCGATGCACGCCTACCACGCCTACCGTCACGGGGAGCGCGTCATCCCATCCCGAACGGAAGTGCGCATCGACGAGATCAACCTGGACTATTTTCCGCCGGCCGCGCGAGCCCGACCGCGCGAGGTGGACCCGGAGATCCGGGCGAGCGGTTTCCTGGAGGTAGCGCTGCCGTTGAGCGCAGACGAGGCGCGCGAGGAGGCCGGACGCTGCTTCAACTGCGGCACGTGCAACATGTGTGGGAACTGCTTCATCTTCTGCCCCGACTCGTCTGTCTTCCAAAGGCCGGACTGGGGCTTCGCGATTGACCTCGACCACTGCAAAGGGTGTGGCGTCTGCGTCGAGGAGTGCCCACGTCAGGCAATGTCGATGGTACCCGAATCGGAGAGCGTGAGTGAAGGCTGTGAGTGAGGGGCACGGGCAGACCGCCCGCATGATCAACGGCGCAGAGGCGATGGCCATTGGCTTCGAGCTGGCGGGGGTGCGCATCGCCTACACCTATCCGATCACGCCCCAGGCCGAGGTGATGGAGACCTTCAGCCGCAGCAACCGCATCGTCACAATCCAGGGAGACAGCGAGTACAGCGTGCTGGCGGGCGCGCAAGGCGTCGTGTGGGCCGGCGAACGGTGTGCCGTGGCCACGGCCTCCCAGGGGCTGGTTCTGATGTCCGAGGTCCTGTGGGAGGTGGCGGGCAACCGGCTGCCGATCGTGATGGGCGTCTTCAACCGGGCGCTGAAGGGCCCGGGGTGGTGCCTGGGCGCCCAGCAGAACGATACGCTCTTCATGCGCGACACGGGCTGGCTACAGTTCTACTGCGAAACCGCCCAGGAGATACTCGACCTGATCCTGATCGGCTTCCGCGTTGCCGAGACGATCTGCCTTCCGGTTCTCGTGGCCGGCGACGGCTTCTACCTCTCGCACGAAACCGAGGAGGTCCTCATTCCCGACGAGAAGGCCGCCGCGGCGTTTGTGGGTGAGCGGATGCGCTGCGAGGCCCCGATGCCCGACCCGCAGGCCGACTATGGCGGGCTGATGCCCTCTCCCAAGTACTTCCGCGCCTACCAGCGCATGCACCACGACGTGCGCCGCGCCGCCGCCGTCTTCGATTCGGCCGCGCAGGAGTTCGCCACGCGCTTCGGCCGCCACTATGGCCGGATCTCACCCCTCTACACGGAGGATGCCGAGACGGTGGTGGTCTCGGCGGGAACTATCTGCGGCACCATCCGCGAAGTCGTGGAGCAACGGCGCGAGCGAGGCGAGTGCGTCGGCATGGTCAAGCTGCATGCGTTTCGGCCCTTCCCCGCCGAGGCGCTACGGGAGGCCCTGGGGAACGCCCGCCGCGTCATCGTGATCGACCGCAACCTGGCCCCTGGCCTGGGCGGGATCTTCGCATCCGAAATCCGGCTGGCGCTCCATGCCCGCGGCGTGCCCGCGACGGTTTATTCCTTCATCGCCGGCCTGGGCGGGTCCGACGTCCCCCCCGGGTTGATCGAAAGCGCCCTGGATTACGCCGGCGAGCAGGCCGATCCCCCGGACACGCTCTTCCTCCTTGACACCGGGATCGAGGCCTGAGCCTTCTGGGGACCGGCTAGAAGGAGAATCTGCGAACAATACGCCATCCGATCTTGCTTTGCACGCGGAGAGAGCGAAACATTCGCGATCAGGTGTCCCTCTAAATCGCTTAGCAGGCGTGCTGGCAACACTCCCTTGCGGGGAGGAGCAGTTTGCGATGCCAGCGCCCCGGGGGAAGCGGCGGATGGAAAGACTGAGCCAGTTGTTGCAGGTGGATCCGCGGCAGGAGACGGCGTTCTCACCCGGGCACAATGCGTGTCCAGGGTGTGGCTCCACAACCGCGTTACGGATGGTGTTGAACGCCGTGGGCGATCGCGCCATCTACTTCGTGCCCGCGAGCTGCGCCAGCCTCTATTTCACTCCTTCGGACACCACCACGACTCGCGTTCCAGTGATCCACACTCTTTTCCCGGGCGCCTTCGCGGAAGCCGAGGGCATGGCGCGTGCACTCCAGCTCCAGGGCCGCGACGAGAAAGTGGTCGTATGGGCTGGGGACGGCTGTTGTTACGACATCGCCCTGGGCTCGCTCTCCGGCGCCGCGGCGCGCGGTGCCAATCTCCTGGTCATCTGCAACGACAACGAAGGCTACCAGAACACGGGAGGCCACCTCTCATCCGCGACACCCCCGGATGCGCAGACGCGCACAGGCCGGCGCGGCGATCAGGTTCCTGGAATCACGCGGCGCAAGGACCTGGTGGAGATCATGGCGGCGCACCGCGTTCCCTATGTGGCGACGGCTTCCGTGGCCTATCCGGAAGACCTCCAATCGAAGGTGCTCAAAGCGCGAGAGATGGAAGGCTTCCGCATGCTTCTGCTCCTGACCCCGTGCGTCACCTGGGGATTCGAGAGCCGGTATTCGGTGAAGCTGGCGCGCCTGGCCGTAGAGACGGGCTACTTCCCGCTCTATGAGGTGGAGGGCGGGCGCCACTACCGGATCACGCACGAGCCGGCCATGCTACCCCTGGAACGTTTCACGCGCCTCCAGCGACGCTTCAACGGGGGCGACCTCAACGCGCTCCACGAAGAGATCGACGAGAAGTGGGCCGAACTCCGCTTCCGAAGCGAGCGCTCCCGGCGCGAGCGCGTGCAACGGCCCGCGTGGGTGGCAGCCTGATGAAACCCTCTCGCCCCACCATCCACTGCCGCGTCTTCTCCCTCGAACCGCCGCGGTGCGAGTTTGCCCCGGACCTTCCGGAGTACTCCGATGCGGTCGTGACGTTCGATTTCACGGATGCCCTCCTGACGGATCTCGGTCCAACGCTCCTGATGCTATATGCGTCCTATGCTGGCCCGCCGATTACGCGCGACGCCCTGGTCGAGCTTGCGCAGCCGTTCGTCGCCATCGAGGTGGAGCATGCGACTCAGGCGGATCTGATAGCACGGGCACGCGAAGAGTATCCCGCCGTGCTGGCGCGCGCCCGCGAGCGGATCGCCGCGCTCTAACCCGCAGAAGGAAACCCACTGGCTGTCGCGAATTGATCCCATGCCGTAGTTGCGCAGGCCCCACGCAATGGCTCGCAGTGGGTCATCCGGCAGGCGAGGCATCCTGGAAAAGATAGGGGATGGCAGTGAGACAGGAGTCTCCTGAAGAGGCGGGGTTTGATGGGAAACGCCTGGAGCGCCTCGCAGCGCTTCTCGAACAGGCGGTTGCCGCAGGCGAGACACCGGGTGCCGTAGCCCTGGTCGCGGACCGACAGTGCGTCGTCTTCCACCGAGCCTTTGGGCACGCGCAGGTGGTTCCGCGCGCCGAGCCGATGCGCCCCGATACCCTCTTCGACCTGGCATCGCTGACGAAGGTGGTGGCGACAGCCCCAGCGATCCTGCTGCTGGTCGAGGCGGGCGCCATACGCCTGCAAGACCGTGTCGTGGAGTTCATCCCCGAGTTCGCGGGCGAGGGCAAGGATGAGGTCGACCTGCGCCACCTCCTGACGCACTGCTCCGGGCTGCCCGCCTGGAAACCCTTCTATGAACAGGGAGCTAGCCCCGAGGAGCTGTTCGCCACGATCTGCGCCACGCCACTCGAACACCCGGTGGGCCGTTGCTTCCGGTACAGCGATATCGGCTTCATCCTCCTCGGAGAGGTGGTCCGGCGCGTCTCTGGCCTGCGGCTGGATGAGTTCACCCAACGCCACCTCTTCGCGCCCCTGGGCATGAGCGAAACCTGCTTTTGCCCGCCGGCATCCTGGGCCGCGCGGTGTGCCGCGACGGAGCTCCGCGACGGCGTTTCCCTCCGTGGCCAGGTCCATGATGAGAACGCGGCGGCGCTGGGCGGCGTCGCCGGGCATGCCGGGCTCTTCTCCACCGCCTCGGACCTAGCCCGGTTCTGCCAGATGCTGCTCAACGACGGCGAGTTGGAGGGCACGCGTGTGCTCAGCCCGCTCAGCGTGCGCGCGATGCTGGCACCGCAGTCCACCTGCCTGGGAAGCGCACGCGGTTTCGGGTTCGATCTCCACTCGGCCTATGCATCGATCCGCGGCGATCTGCTGCCGTCGGGATCCGCCGGGCATAGCGGCTTCACCGGCACGTCTCTCTGGATCGACCGCGATCTGGGGCTGGCCATTATCCTCCTGACCAACGTGGTGCATCCCACGCGGGAGCGCTCCGCTCGCCGGCTGCGCTCGCGCGTCAGCAACGTGGTGGCCGCCGCGCTCAAACCGCCCTCGGCAACGGTGCCGGACCGCGTGCGCGATCCGCTCCTGGTGCGCCTTGGGGTGGATCTCCTTCGCGAGGAGGGATGCCGGCGGCTGGCCGGAGAGGCCGTGGGCCTCATCACCAACCACACCGGGCGCTGCGCCGACGGCACGCCTACCTTGCGGATGCTTCTGGAGCATGGCGTGAAGGTCCGGGCGCTCTTCAGTCCCGAGCACGGAATCGCCGGCCGCCTGGATGAAGAAGTTGCATCCGGCCGGGATGAAGAGACGGGCCTGCCGATCCACAGCCTTTTTGGCGAGACGAGGAGCCCCCTGCCTGAATGGCTGGAGGGCCTGGAGACCCTCGTCTTCGACATCCAGGATATTGGCGCGCGCTTCTACACCTACATCAGCACGATGGGCCTGTGCATGGAGGCCGCGGCAAAGCATGGACTGCGCTTTGTCGTGCTCGACCGGCCCAACCCGATCACCGGTGGCCACGTCGAGGGTCCCATCCTGGATCTGCGCCTGCGCAACTTCGCCGGCTACTACGCGATCCCGATCCGCCACGGCCTCACCGTGGGCGAGCTAGCTCGGCTGATCAACGTGGAGATCGGGTGTCACCTGGAGGTGGTGCCGGTTCAGGGGTGGCGGCGCTCGATGTGGTGGGATCAGACCGGGCTGGAGTGGGTGAACCCCTCGCCGGCAATGCGCACGCTGAACGCCGCCACGCTCTACCCCGGACTTTGCTGCCTGGAGAGCGCCAACCTCTCGATGGGCCGTGGCACCGACACACCTTTCGAGGTGATTGGCGCCCCCTGGATCGAGCCGCGGCGCCTTGCCGCGGAGCTCACCGCACGCGACATCCCCGGAATCGGCTTCGTACCGGTCCACTTCACTCCCCAGCTGCGTGACTATCAGGGCGAGCGCTGCGGCGGCCTCTATTGCGTGGTCACCGACCGCGAGGCGTTCCAGCCTGTCCGAATGGTCATTCACCTGGCGGAGCTGCTCCACCGCTTCCACACGCGCGAGTTTACCTTCGACCGCATCGACACCCTCGTCGGCACAGAGCGCGTTCGCGTTCTCCTCGAGCAGTTCGCCCCCGCAGAGGCGATCATCGCCGAGTGGGAGGAAGACGAGGCCGGCTTCCGCGAGCGCCGCGCCCCCTTCCTCCTCTACGAGTAGGGCTCACCAGCGGAAGCGCAAACCCCACGGGATTGCGCGGGGGATCTGGGATTCCGACATAAGGAGAGGGCCGCCCGCACGCGCGGTGCTTGAAGCTCCGCGCTGCTTCCCGGCAAAGCCCCTTCGGGGCTTCCCCTCCCAGCCACCGCCGTTCTGAGGCATCCGGGTGTATCCCCAATCCAGCCCGGCAGGGCTTCGCTCGCAAGCAGCGCGGTGATTTATAGCCGCGCGCCGGATTGCGCGCTGCCTCCGTGGCTTCGGATTCCTTATGTCGGAATCTCAGCTTCCTCCCAGGGTCATTTCATTCAGAGGAAAAGTGGGTATAAGCGCTTGGTGACCCCGCGAGTCCGTGCTGATCAGGGAGGAGACCATGGGTGGCAGTGGGGAGTGGCCTCCCGGATCCCTGGCGGAGGCC
>JAAZEM010000143.1 GCA_012512265.1 Armatimonadota bacterium
GCCGCGCGCCGGGTTGCGCAATGCCTCCGAGGCTTCGGATTCCTTATCTCGGAATCCCAGGATCCCCGCTCACGGCGCGACGATTCGCCTTGCCACGCGATAGCAACGATGCCGATCAGGGCATGAATAGGGGCACTCCATAATGGCCGGCCAGGAAGGTGAGGAGCGTGACGGAGAAGTAGACCCCTGCGGCAACCTGCAAGATCCCCATATGCCAGATACGCGTGGGAAGCGACGCCCGGACTCCCGGTGAGTGTGCATACTTGGCGAGTAGCTCCTCTGCGGCGGCAATCGCGCTACGAATCTGCTTCGGCGACGCGGGTTTTGTGGTGACGTAGTTCTGAAGCTCATCGCCCAGTACCCGCCACCAAAGCACAATCGCCACCGCGGCGGCGGTATACCGTATCCACCACACCGATATGGGAAGCCCATTCCCAAACAGAACCAGGAGCACGCCCACGGCGAAGAAGCGCGTACCACACCGGGGATGGACTCGGGGCATGCGCGCCACGCTCTCCGGGGTGAGCGGGCAGTCCCGCTCGATGGCGTGGACAACCTGGTGCTCGGCGGCATGGCAGCCGGTCAGTGGCAGCAGACGAAACAGGAGCGCGAATAAGGCCAGCGCGATAATGGGGAGAATGTGGCCCCAGATGTCGTACGGATTCAGGTCCAGCCACTGCGCGGGCACCGAGTTGAGACTGGCACGAATTGGAAAGAGGGTCGTACGCTCCAGGCCATAGATCAAGAGCCCCATCAAGACGCTGACTACGACGGTTGCCGATCCGATGGCCGCGCCGGTGAGTGCCAGGCCAAGGCTGCCGCGCGCGCCGGCGCTGAAGACGCCCGTGGTCAGGTAGACCCCGAGGGGCGTTGCCATTCCCCCAATCGAGGGGGGGCGTGCCTTCTGGAGCAGGGCCCCCGCCACGTCTGCCTGATCCACCATGCCGAGGTAGAGACCATCGGCGCGGATGACCGGCAACGAACCGCCGTGATGGCGTAGCAGCGAGAGGGCCTCTTCCAGCGAGGCATCGGCTGGGAGCGCGGGGGATGTGGAGAGCACCGATTCGTCGATGGAGAGAAGGCGGATCTCCTCGGGCGAGATGCCGTCCTGCAAGACGGTCTGGGCGGCGCTGCCAAGAGTGGCCGCGGTGACCACCCCAACCAGGCGACCTTCCACTGCCACGGGAACCCGGTCGAATGGCACGGACCGGATCACCTCGGTAGCCCGGGCAAGGGTATCCTCGGGAGCGAGCGGCTCCAGCGGGCGCGCCAGACTCCCGATGCGCAATTGATCCATCGCTTGCAATCTCTCCGCGTATATGTTATCATAATCCGGCCTGTGAAGGCAATGAAATGGGGTTGCATCCGAAGCCGCAAGCGGATTACCGTGAGCCTTGGCTTAAGGGGCGAGCCCGCCCAGGCCTGCCGGTCGGGTTGTTCCCTGCAATTGCTTGCGGCTGGTTTGGTCCCTGGGGCGCGTGCTTTGAGCATTGGCAAGCCTGAAAGGATACGGATATGGCTAAGGTCTGTGAGTTTTGTGGGAAGAAGCCCATGTATGGGCAGAATATTCGCCACGTGCACTCCGGGGGATGGGCGCGCCGCGCACCGCGTACCAAGCGCCGCTTCCTGCCGAACCTCCAGAGCGTGCACGCCTTGGTGAATGGAACGCAGAAGAAGGTTCGCGTCTGCACCAAGTGCCTGAAGAAGCCCGGCCTGGTTGTGCGCGGTTGATCCCGCTCACCAGACTCGGTACAGTGTTTCGGCCCCCAAAGCCTCCGCGGGAGGTTTCGGGGGCCGAAACGGTGAATCAGGCTCCCTCCAGTGACGACGCCGGCCGGTGGTGGTGCGCTCCCTATTCGCGCAAGGCATGCTCCAGGGCGGCATCGAAGCCGTGGGCGCTGCTATCCAGCGTGCAACGGAAGAAGCCCGTCTCGGTATCCTCTTCGATGCGGGCGCCCAGACGTGACCAGACGCGCCAGGTGGCGGTCTGTTGGCGTGGGATGCGCGCGTGGAACTGGCGCAATCCCCGTCCTGCGGCATAACGCGCCAGGAGCGCGAATGCCTCGGCGGCATAGCCTCTGCCCCACGCGCTGCTAGCTAGCCAGAAGCCAACTCGGCCGGCGCCCTGGTTGATATCGACATCGTAAAGCGTAATCAACCCGATTGCCTCGCCATCCGGACCGGCGATCGCGTACGCGACGCCGTTGCGCTCCTCGCACCATGCTCTCAGGTTGTGCAGAAACTCGGCGCCGGCGGCTGTTGCTACGCGACGAGGCAGGTCCGGGGTTTGCTCGAGCTGTCTTCCAAGGAGCGTATCGCCCCTTTGAATGAGGGCGAGTCGGTGGCAACACTCTGGCGTTGGTGTGGTGAGGCTCACACGCGGGCCATAGAAGGGGCCTGCCAGTCGCGCGCTTTGAAGCAGGCGGCTATCGGCGGGCCGTGGCGGGCGCTCCTGGTGTTCCTCCATTGGCATTGCCTGATCCCCCCGGTGCGCGCGGGGTCGCACTCTCCCCAATTATTGCCCAATGGCGGGGTCGGCAAACCAGTCAATGCAGGGAGCCGCGTGCCAATCCGGCACGCGGCTCCCCGGTCAGATATGTCAGATCATGCGTTCGCGGAAGCGGCGGCCCCTAGAACACGCTCGATCGCCTGTTCGATCATTTTCTGCCCGCGGTCGCCCGCCTGGTAGTGGACCAACTTGCCGTCCGCGTTGAAGAGGTAGAACGACGGGACGAACTTGTTCTCCCAGGCATCGACGATGCGGAAGTCGTTGTCGATCGCTACCGGATGGGTGATCCCGCACTTCTCGATAGCCTGCTTTATCGCGGCAACGTCTGTATCCGCCTCGCAGCGTGCCTGGTGGACGCTGATCACCTGGAGGCCGCGCGACGCGTGCCGTTGGTGCCAGGCGACCACAGTCGGCATCATCTCGTGGCAGCTATGGCAACTCAGCGCCCAGAAGTGGACCAGGAGCGGTCGTCCGGCGAGATCGGCCGACCCCACCGGGCCGCTGTTCACCCATTCGGTTGCCCCGTCCAACGGGGGCAACGCCGATCCGATACGCATGCGCTTATCCCCCCAATGTCTTCTGGCCTGGGCGCCAATCCGCGGGGCAGAGCCCGCCTGTCTGCAGTGCCTGGAGCACCCGCAGGACCTCATCCACGCTGCGGCCCACGTTGAGCGAGTGGATGGTGGCGAACTGGAGCACGCCTTCCGGGTCGATGATGAAAAGCCCGCGGAGGGCCACTCCCTGATCCTCGAGAAGCACGCCATAGTCGCGCGCGACCGAGTGAGTCATATCCGCGGCGATGGGGTAGCGGAGACCGGCGATCCCGTTCTGGTCGCGGGGCGTGTTTGCCCAGGCCTTATGGCTGTAGATGCTGTCGGTGCTGGCGCCCAACACCTCTGCACCGATCTCCTGGAACTCGTCCAGCCGGTCGCTCAACGCGGTGATCTCCGTCGGACAGACGAAAGTGAAATCCAACGGGTACCAGAAGAAGACCAACCACTTTCCCCGATAGTCCGAGAGCTTGACCGTTTTTGCCGTGTTGGTCGGGTCGTTAGGATCAAACACCGGCAGCTCGAATTCTGGAGCTTTCGATCCTACGAGCGGCATGTTTCAACTCCTCTCAAAGCGCGCGGTCGTGTGGCGGACTTCTAGCTCCGGCACACGCGGCAGCGCCGCACGCCGACACCGTGGCAACGGCTGGCTCGGATCCCAGCATCGTTGCGGCATGGCCCAACTCGGGGGCGATGGAGCTCTAGCGATCTGTCCAGCACCCTCCAGTAACGCCTATACGCAACCGCCCCACGCGGGAAAACCGCCTGTCATCGCGGCGACTCCCGCGTTCTCGGTTCAATTTCACTCTAGTACACCACGGGCTCTCCTGTAAAGCGCCCCTGCCGCTGCCAGAAAGGGCTTACGCCTGCTGAACCCACCCTAGTTTACCCATTCTGACGGGCATCCATGCGCGCATGCCTCACCCAACCGTGGGGGCTCCACCCGGGCGCGCCCCCGCCTCCCCATCCACGGTATCGATGCCGGCCGGCAGAGCAAGCCGGATCCCGATCTCGGAGCGCGGAATCCTTTAGGAGAGCGCCGGCAACCGCCCGGACTGGGCTCATCCCGGAATCCCAGGCGGCGCGGTGGTCGCCTTGACAAAAGCAAGGTGATACCAGTATCATAATGCCTGAGGGTGACTGATGCCCGGCGCCGATTCTGGCCTCTTGTTTGCCAGGTGCGCACCCTGAATACTCGAAATACCACTCACGGTCGGGAATGAGGGGCTTCCAGATGTCGAACACGGTGGCGTGGCGTTGGACGAGCGCGCCTGATCTGCCGCTGGCCGAATCACAGGATGCCCCGCTACCTGCCAGTGGTTGTGCTGGCTGACCGTGCGGGGAAAGGCAAGCATCCGGTATGGCGAATAGTAACCGTGTTGGTCCAAACCCAAAGAAAAAGCCGGCCGAGCCGGCCACCGTCAGCAAGAAGCGCGAGCGCCGCCCCGTATCGGCCACTTCGTCTATCACCTCGTTGACGGTCCTTCGCAATCGTCTTCAGCACCTGACCCGTTGGATTTTCATCGGCCTGGGCGTTGTGCTGGTCCTGGGCTTTGGGCTTGTTTCGGTGCCCAATATGCGCACCGAGACGCAAGGCACTGGAGACGTCGCCAAAGTCAATAGGAAAGTGATCGAGCGCGAGCCGTTCGAGGCCTTGGTCCGCCAGACGCTCGATTCGCCCTACTCCTTCATGAGCGGCCCCACTCAGGAGCTGGCGGTGCGCAACATGCTTCTCGACCAGGAGGTCGACCGCATCCTGAAGCTGGATGCCGCGCGCCGCGAGAGGAACAAGGTGGGGCGGCAGCAGCTGGCAGAGCGGATCGACCAAGCGGTAGAGTCTGTTATCCAGCAGCAGAAGAGCTACTACAAGACCGAAGAAGCTTTCAAGGAGAAGTACCTCAAGAAGCGGATGAAGGTCAAGGATGAGACGGAGCTGCGCCAGAAGATCCGCAAGGAGATCAGCCCAGACTGGGTGAAGGCGACGCGCGAGCAGATCCTCATCGAGAACCTGGAGCGCAAGATCCGGAACCAGGCGAGCTCGCTCCCGCTGGATAAGGCGAAGCCGGAAGAGATCGAGTACCGCGTCCGCCACATCCTCATCAAGGCAGAGAACCGCTCTGACGCCAAGGCGAAGCAGGCGGCCCAGGCGATCCTCGACCAGCTCAAGGCCGGTGCCGATTTCGTCAAGCTGGCCAAGGAGAAGTCCGAGGACGAGGCCACCAAGACGCAGGGTGGCGATCTGGATTGGCTGGCCAAGGGTGGCTTCTATCAGTATCCAGAGCTCGAGCAGGTGGTGCTGGAGACGAAGCCCGGCCAGTTCAGCGGGCCGGTCAAGACGAGCCTCGGCTACCATATCGTGAAGGTGGAAGACCGCCGCTTTAGCCCCAGCAAGCACTGGGAGAACTATGTCGAGAACCTGAAGAAGAAGGCGAAGATCGAGGTCAAGGATCCGGTCCTCCTTGCCTACCGGCAGATGACGGCCGAGGCAAAGGACGATGCGGAGCGGAAGAAGAACCGCGAGAAGGCGATCGCGATGTTCGAGAAGGCGTTGGAGAAGGTATACGCGCCGGATACCCGCGCCGCGATCTACTACACGATCGGCACGCTCTATTCGCAGGACAATCAGACCGCCAAGGCGGCGGAAGCGTTTGGCCAGGCGTCGCAGGCCCGGCCGTCTCCCGAGATCAGCATGGCCCTGGGCGATGCCCAGAAGAAGCTGAACAAGAAGGAGGCCGCCATCGAGAGCTACAAGCTCGCTTCCGACATGGCGTCTGATACCTCTTCGCAGCAGCATTACTTCACGCATCTGATGCTGCAGAGCACCTTCACGGAGATGGGGCAGAAGGAACTCGCCGCGAAGGAAAAGGCCTGGATCGATGAGTTCATGAAGCAGCAGCAGAGCAGCGGCGGCTTTGGCTTCCCGGGGGGCACCTTCACGGTGCCGTAACCCCGGCTCGATGAGGAAGTAGGGGCGAAGCATCCGCGGGAACAACCGTCGGGGAATGAGCCGCGGTGTCTCGCCCCGCGGAGCTTCGCTCCTTTCGTGTACACCGTTTCGCGGGCAGCAGGTTCCCGGCGCCGCCGGCCTGCTGCCCTCTTCTTGGGGAGGATCGAATGCCGCTCTATGAGATGAAGTGCGCCGACTGCCGGCACACGTTCGAAATCCTGACGCCGACCATGGCAGTGCCCGAGGGGCAGCAGTGCCCGGAGTGTGGCAGCACGGCGGTGCGCCGTCTCTTCTCGCCTTTCTACTCGAAGACGGCGCAGAAGGCGCACACCCCATCGCCGGAGGCGTGCCGCTCCTGCCCCGGTCGCGAGGCGGGATCGGGTTGCCCGTACGCTGAGTAGGCAATCCCCGAGAGGCCAGGAGGAGCGAGCGCCGGGGCGGCATCGCCGCTTCGCGCCGCACTCTGGGGCGGATTCCCCCGGGAACCCCGTGGCGGGAGAGATACATGGCAGATAAAGTTTACTACATTACCACGCCCATCTACTACGTGAACGATGCGCCACACATCGGCCACTTCTCGACGACTGTGGCGGCCGACGTGCTCGCGCGTTTCCAGCGCCTGCGCGGGCGCCAGGTGCTCTTTGCGACGGGCACCGACGAGCACGCCCCCAAGGTAGCGGAGGCCACTCGCCAGCGTGGCCTCGAGCCGCAGGCGTTTGTGGACGAGATTGTCCAGGCCTATCTGCGCACGTGGGAGGAAACGCACGTCTCCTACGATGATTTCATCCGCACCAGTGAGCCTCGGCATCGCGAGGTGGTCTCGCGCGTCTTTCAGCGCCTGCGTGATCAGGGCGACATCTACAAAGGTGTTTACGAAGGCTGGTACTGCGTGCCGGATGAGACGTTCTGGCAGGAGTCGGAGCTGATCGAGGGCCGCTGCCCCAACCCCGAGTGCCGCCGCCCTGTTCAGAAAGTGCAGGAGGAAAACTGGTTCTTCCGGCTTTCGAGCTATCAGGATCGCCTTCTGGAGTACTATGAGGCCCACCCGGATGTGCTTCAGCCGGAGTTCCGACGCAATGAGGTCCTCTCCTTCATTCGCGGGGGCCTGCGCGATGCCAGCATCACGCGTTCCGCCTACGGCTGGGGCATCCCCGTGCCGGACGACCCATCCAAGGTGATCTACGTCTGGTTTGATGCCCTCCTCAATTACATCACGGTGGCAGGCTATCTCTCCGACGAAGAGAAGTTCCGCGACGTGTGGCCGGCCGACCTCCACCTGATGGCCAAAGATATCTTCGTCCGCTTCCACGCCACGATGTGGCCTGCTATCCTGATGGCGCTCGACCTGCCGCTGCCTCGGCGGATCTTTGCGCACGGCTTCTGGACCGTCGACGGCGAGAAGATCTCCAAATCGAAAGGGAACGCGATCAACCCGCGGAAGTTGGCCGCCGACGTGGCCGAGCGCTCCGGCTCGCGCTACGACGTCGCCATCGACGCGCTCCGCTTCTTTATCTTCCGTGAGGTGCCCTTCGGCCTGGATGGCGACTTCTCCACATCGAGCTTCGTCCAGCGCTTCAACGCGGATCTGGCAAACGATCTGGGCAACCTGGTAAACCGGAGCATCACCATGCTCCAGCGCTACTTCGAGGGCGTGGTGCCCGCGGCCGAGGTGGATCCGGCTATCGTGGCGGCGGCGGAGCCGATGCTGCAGGGTCTTCCCGAGGCGATTGAGGGGCTGCGCTTCAACGTGGCGCTCGACCTTATCTGGGGCTTCATCGGCGCGCTGAATAAGTATATCGACGAGCGCGCGCCGTGGAAGCTGGCGAAGGAAGCGCAGCAGGATGCGCTGGCGCAAGTGATGTACTCCCTGATCGACGGCATCCGCCTGGTGGCGTTGGCGGTTTCGCCCTTCATGCCCGAAGCCGCGAAGGAGATCTGGCGCCAGCTGGGCATGGCCGCGCCGATGGAAGCCCAGCGGTGGGAGACGGCGATGCGCCCCGGCCTCCTGCCCGCGGCGACTGCGACCGCATCGCCTGAGCCGATCTTCCGGCGGATCGAGGAGAAGAGCGCCCCAGCGAAGGAGAAGAAGATGGCAGAGCCCGCGGCTCCCGCGCCGGCCCCCTCCCCGGCCGAGGCGGAGAAGCCAACCGTCACGTTCGATGAGTTCAAGCGCCTGGATCTGCGCGTCGCCCAAATCGAGGCCGCCGAGCGCATCCCCAAGGCCGACAAGCTGTTGAAGCTCACCGTGAACACGGGGAAGGACACGCGCACCGTGGTCGCCGGTATCGCCCAGTGGTATGAGCCGGAAAGCCTGGTCGGACGCAAGATCATCCTGATCTGCAACCTCGCCCCGGCGAAGATCCGCGGCGTCGAATCGCAAGGGATGCTGCTGGCCGCCGATGGCCCGGACGGCAGCGCCGTTCTTCTCCAGCCGGAAAAAGACGTTCCGGTGGGCAGTAGCATCCGGTAGAACCTCTTCACCGCCGCCCGCTGGCATCCATCCTGCATCCCGATATGCGGGAGGGCGGGATGCGCGAGCGGGTGGCGGTAATCCGGTGTAGGGCCGAGGCGGGGTCAGAGGAGATCGCGCGCGCGGCACAGCGCGCTGTCAGAGCGCTGCCCGGCCTTGATAGCGCCCTGGCGGGCGCCCGGCGCGTGGTCATCAAGATTAACGCCGGCGTGGATCGTCGGGTGCTCACCTCTGGTCGGCAAACGGAGCTCACTGATCCGGCGGTGGTGGTTGGGGTCATCCGCGCGCTGCGCGACGTGACGGATGCGGAGCTGCTGGTCGGCGATGCTCCGACCGATGAGAGTGCCCCTCACCTCTACGAGTGCCTCGGCTACCCCGAATGCCTCGCCTTCGACCGGAAGACCCGGTTAGTGGATTTCGGTCGCCCCCCCTACCTGGCGGTGCCTGTGCCAGGCGATCCGCTGATGTTCCGCGAATACCGCCTGAACGCCGAGCTGGCTGCCGCCAGTGTGGTGGTTTCCATCGCCAAGATGAAGGCGCATCGCGCGATGGGCGCCACGCTCTCCATCAAGAATCTCTTTGGCCTGACGCCACCGCGCGTCTACGGCCGCCCACGCCACTACCTGCACGACCGCCTGATCCGCCTGCCGCGCGTGTTGGTTGACCTGGTGATGCTTCTGAAGCCGGTGCTCAACGTTGTGGATGGCGTGGTGGCAGCCAACCACGGTGAATGGCAGGGCACGCCGGTTCAGCCGGGGCTGATCCTCGCGGGGAGGAACGCCGTCGCCGTGGACGCGGTGGGGATGCGCGCCATGGGGTTTGACCCGGAGGCCGATTACCCGCAGGCGCCCTTTTACTATCGCCAGAACGCGGTGAAGCTGGCCGCCGAAGCGGGCCTCGGGCCGGTGCGCGAGGATGCGATCGAGGTGGTGGGTGATGGTCTTCCCGAGACGCTGCACCGATTCGCTGTCTTGCCCTATGGAGAGGGCATCGAGGCGCGCGAGGCGGAGCTCCGCCGTGGTGCGCAGGTTGCCCTCGACTACGTGGCCGGCCGATCCCGCTTCCTGGATCGCTATCGAAACCGTATCGTGGCGTTTCGCGGGAACCAAGTGCTCTGGTCGGCGCGCACGGTGGATGAGATGATCCGGATCGAGCGCACCTGGTGCCAGGGGCCGTGGGACGCGCCGGAGTTCATGGTGCGCGTTCTCCCCGAAGAGGATGAGATTGAGTGCCTGGAGGCATACACGGAGGTACTGCGGGCTGGCCGCGAAGAGAGGGTGGCGACCGGGCGAGTGATGTGAGGGGACGGATCCTGCGAAGGCAGGAGGGAGGTCGGATGCCCGGCTGAGGTGTCTGCGGCTGCATGGAGCAGGCGGGCGTGGCATCGGCCGTGAGAGAGAGCTTCCGAAAGCGGGTTTCCCGGGCGAGCCTCGGGGGAAAAGTGGCTCGTGTGGTGGTCCCCAAGGGATGGGGGCGGATGGTGGAGATGATGGGGGACACCTTCAGGGAGCAGATGCCGGAACACCTGGAGGGTGCCGTGCGGGACCTTCTGGATGAAGGGGAGGAACCGCGGATCACTCTCAGCGCCGACCTTGACCGGAATGCCCGATTCGGCGGGTCGTCCTGGCTGATTGCTACGAATCGCCGCCTGCTCATCCTCAGCCCGATGGGGAAGCCCTCTTCACTCGCGCCCGCTGGCGAGTCGCGCAAGCCGAAGCGAAGGCGTTGGTGTCTGCCAGGCAGAGAGGCCCTTGAGGTGCCCCTGCTCCCACCACCGTACCACTTGATCCATGTTCCGCTGGCGAAAGCCGTTGAGGTGAAGGCGCGCGAGACGGTGGGGGGCGGCGTCTTGCAGGTGGGGTTCCAGGCAGAGGAAGAGGGAGCCCCGCCGGTGCGCGTCGATCTGCTGCGCTTCTCGCGCACTCATCTGCTGCGCATTGGCGAAGCCGCGCAGTTGATTGAGAGGATGCGCCAGGAGCTGGCCGGCCAGGAGAAGGCGGGAGCGGCCATCGGGAATAGGCGAAAACGGAGCCGTGCGCGCTGCGAGCGATGTGGGCGTGTGCTGCCTCCAGGGTCGGATACCTGCCCGGCGTGCGTGAACAAAGGGAAGGTGCTCATCCGTCTCCTGGGCTATCTGGGGCCCTACTGGAAGCTCTCGGTGCTCTCACTGCTGGCCAGTATTGGCTTGACGGCTCTGGCGCTCACGCCGCCCTACCTGATGCGTCTCCTGATCGATGAGGTGCTGACGCCGCGCAAGAACGCCCACCTTCTCTTCGTAATCACGGGGATCCTGGCGGCGGTGCACCTGGTCCGCCTGGCCGTTGGTGCCGGACGCGACTGGCTGAACTCCTGGCTGGGGCAGCGGGTTTATTTCGATCTGCGTACTCAGATTTACCGGCATGTGCAGCGGCTCTCGATGGGCTTCTACGACCGCAAGCAGGTAGGTGGGGTGCTATCGCGCATCACCAGTGATGCCGGCACGCTCCACTACTTCCTCGTTGGCAGCGCTCAGAACCTGCTGATCCACACGCTCACCGTCGCGGGGATCGCAGTGATGCTTTTCGTGATGAACTGGCGCCTGGCGCTGATCGTGCTGATGCCGACGCCGCTCTTGATCGTGGGTACGTTCTGGTTTGGCCGGCGCGTGCGGGTGGTCTATCGCCGTTACTGGCGGCTGATCTCCAGCATCAACTCGCTGCTCGTCTCCACGATCTCCGGGGCGCGCGTGGTGAAGTCGTTCGGGCAGGAGAGCCGCGAGGTGGGGCGTTTCGAGGACCGCAGCGATGAGTTCCGCAACACGTCGCTCGCCGCCGCCCGGCTCAGTGTCATCTACTACCCCTCCATGGCGCTGATCACGGTGATCAGCACCATCCTGATCTGGCTCGTCGGCGGGCAGCAGGTGCTCGCGGGCACGCTTAGCCTGGGGATGCTGACGGCGTTCACCTCCTACATGTGGCAGTTCTACGCGCCGATCTCCGTGTTGTGCGAGATCAATAACGTGCTGCAGCAAACCGCCACCGCCGCCGAGCGCGTCTTTGAAGTCCTGGACACCGAGCCGGACGTGGCAGAATCGCCCAACGCAATCACGCTCGACCGGATCGAGGGGCATATCGAGTTTCGGGATGTCTGCTTCTCCTATGACGAAGCGGAGGCGCTGGAGCCGCTGCTCAAGAACATCAACCTGGTCGTCCAGCCGGGCGAGATGATCGGCCTGGTGGGTGCGAGCGGCTCGGGAAAGACGACGCTGGTCAACCTGCTGCTTCGGTTCTACGACCCGACCTCGGGGCAGATCCTGATCGACGGGCATGACCTGCGCGACGTGAAGCTCCGCTGCCTGCGCGAGCAGATGGCGGTGGTGCTCCAGGAACCGTATCTCTTCAAGGGCACGATTGCCGAGAATATCGCCTATGGCCGGCCCGACGCGACGCGCGAGCAGATCATCGAGGCGGCGCGTGCCGCCAATGCCCATGACTTCATCATCAAGTTCCCGGATGGCTACGACACCGAGGTGGGCGAGCGCGGAGGTCGTCTCTCCGGCGGCGAGCGGCAGCGCGTCTCCATTGCGCGCGCCCTGCTGAATGACCCGCGCATCCTGATCCTCGACGAGGCGACCGCGTCCGTGGATACCGAGACGGAGAAGCAGATTCAAGAAGCCCTCGAACAGCTAATGAAAGGGCGGACCTGCTTCGCGATTGCGCATCGCCTCTCCACGCTGCGCATGGCGACGCGCCTGGTCGTTCTGGATGGCGGCAGGATCGCGGAGATCGGCACCCACGAGGAGTTGATCGCCAAAGATGGCATCTACGCCAAGCTCGTCAAGATCCAGTCGGAGATGGCGAAATCGATTGCGCCGCCAGGAGAGGTGGGGCGTTGAGGAGCACTCAGATGCGCGATGAGGGCACGATCCGGCTTGCGTACGACGTGATGGGTCGTTTCCTGCTGCACCGCGGCGCGGAGCCGCCCATTCCGGTGCGGCCCGTTCGCCTCTTCCCTCTCTCGGACCCCGAAGGCTACATCCTTCTCCTCGACCACGAGGAGAAGGAAGTGACGCTCATCCGCAACATGAAGGAGCTCGATCCCGCCTCACGGCAGGCGCTTCGACAGGAGCTTGAGACCGCCTACATCGTCCCAGAGGTGTTGTGCATCGAGAGCATCGAAGAGGAGTTCGGCGTGCTTCACTTCGTGGCCCACACGGATCGGGGCCCCCGCCGCTTCGACGTGCGCGGCCGCGGCGAGATCCAGTTCGTGCGCCCGGGATACTACATCATCCGCGACATCGACGGGAACCGCTTCGATATTCCCAACCTCTTCGCGCTGGACGCCCGCAGCCTGGCCCTGCTCGACCCGTACCTGTAGCGGGGTCCGCAGGCATCGCGCCGCCTTCGATACCACGGATGGGATGGACGCGCGCACGCGCGGAGCTCGAAGCTCCGCGCTGCTTCCCGGCAAAGCCCCTCCGGGGCTCCCCCTCTTGGCTCCCGCCACTTCCAGTTGCCCGGAAATGTGGTCCGGCCCAGCCCGGCAGGGCTTCGCTCACGAGCAGCGCGGTGATTTGTCGCCACGCGCCGGGTTGCGTGTTACCTTCGAGGTTTCGGTTCCCTATCTCGGAATCCCGGTCCGGCCAGGATCCGGGGGGGCCTCCGGCGTATCAAGCCTTGGAGAGAGTCGGGCATGAGCAATCTTTTGTTGATAGGCGCGCGTGCTTCGGGCAAGACGGCCGTGGGAAGGCGCGCGGCGACGCTGTTAGGCGAGGGCTGGGGCTTCCTCGAGATGGACGAGGCGCTGGTGGAGCGTCTGGGCATGCCGATTGCCGAGTTCTTCCGCGTCCACGGAGAGGAGGCGTTCCGGCGTGAGGAGCGTGCCCTGCTGGAGGAGGTGGGCCGCGGGCAGCGCCGCGTGGTCGCCTGCGGTGGGGGCGTGGCCGGCACTGCCGAGAGCCTGGCCCTGGCACGCGCCACAGGCACCCTCGTCTGGCTCGATACCCCCGTGCCGGAGCTGATCGCGCGCCGCCTGGCCGACCCGGATGAGGCCGCACGCCCGGCCCTGCTGCACGAACTCGCCGAGCTGAAGCGCCAAGATTTGGAGGGCTATTTGCGCGTGGAGGTGCCGACAATCCTGGCGCGCCGGCAGGCGTTCTACGCCGGGGCTGACTTCACGCTCTACACGGCCGGGCTGAGCGTCGAGCGCCTGGCGCAGATCGTCGCCGCGCTCGCGCGCCGCTAACCCGCATTATTCGTCAGAATAATGAAAAGAAGTCTCTCCTTGCTGGGCGTGGCACGGCTTCGCGGGCACTGCCCCCGAAAACACTCTACCTCCGGACGCTCGTGGCGGCAACGGCGTGCTACTAGGCAAGAGTCTTCTTTTGAAGTATTCTGGTGAATACTTCGGGCTAAAGGGCATGGGCCGCCACGTCCGGCAAACCCGGCGCGGGATGGCTCATTTGGCCTGGGCGCGGCGGTGTTCAGAGACGGCCCAGCGGATCGTGCGCGCCATCCCCTCCTCGAAGCTTACCTGGGGCGTCCAGCCGAGTATCTCTCGCGCGCGGGAGATATCGGCCTCCATGTGTCGTTGGTCACCCGGGCGCACCGGGGTGTAGCGGATCTCCCAATCGGCCCGGCTGTGGCCCAGCGCCTCCAAGGTCACATCCACCAGCTGGTTGATGCTCTTGCGCGTGCCCGTGCCCAGGTTCATCACCTCGCCGTAGGACCGCGGGTTCTCCAGGGCGCCCACCCAGGCATCCACCACGTCGCTGATATAGACGAAATCCCGGCTCTGCTCGCCATCGCTGTGGATCGTGATCGGCTCGCCTTTCAGCACGTTCGCCATGAAGATCGTCACCACGCCCTGATAGTAGTTGGAAAGGCTCTGGCGCTCGCCATACACGTTGAACATCCGGAAGGCGGTGACGTTCAGCGGGAAGTCGAGGTCCGGGCGCTCAGCGGTGGCGAAGACGTAGCGCTCCGCGGCATACTTGGTGATGCCGTAGTAGGAGATCGGCCGACAGGGGTGCGTCTCCGGCGTGGGTACCTGGGTGACGTGGCCGTAGCAGACCATGCTGCTGGCATAAAGGAGCCGGGTCACGCGGTGGCGGATGCACCCCTGGAGAATATTCAGGGTGCCGCGGGTGTTCACATCGAGATCGGTGCCCGGATCATCAAACGACTTGATCGTGGACGCCTGGCCCGCGATGTGGTAGACGACATCGAGGCCGCCCAAAGCCGTGAAGGCGCGCTCCACATCCTCGGGCGAGCGGACGTCGCCACGGATGTAGCAGGCGCCAGTCGGCACGTTTGCCGCGAAGCCGGTGCTCTCGTTGTCGAGCACTACCACCTGGTGGCCGTCGGCCAGAAGCCGCTCGGCGATATGGCTGCCGATGAACCCGGCGCCTCCAGTCACGAGAATTCTCAAGGGACTCTTGCCTCCTCTTTGCGCGGCGCGACGTACTCGTCGGCGATCAGGTGCTTCTCCAGCCAGACGTAGAGGATGGTGAAGAGGTATTTGCGCATCATCACCTTCAGGCGCAGCTTGGTGACGCCGGCGGTGCGCCCATACCAGGAGATTGGCACCGTGGCGATCCGGTAGCCGCGCACCAGCGGCTTGAGCGAGAGCTCGACGGTGATGTTGAAGTGGCTCGCCTGGATCGGCTCGATGGCGCGGATCACCTCGGTGCGGTAGGCTTTGAACGCGTTGGAGAGATCGTTGTGGTGCGTCCAGAAGAGGATGCGCATGAAGGTGTTCCCCAGCCGGTTTACCAGGAGCTTGAACCGGGGGTAATCGACCACGCGCCCGCTGCGGATGAAGCGCGAGCCGTAGACGCAATCATACCCCTCCTCCAGCTTGCGGTAGTAGGTGACCACGTCTGCCGGGTCGTCCGAGCCATCTCCCATGACGATGGCGCAGCAGTCGCCGCGCATGGCGGCCAGGCCGGCACGAATTGCCCGGCCAAAGCCAGGCTGGCTGGTGCGATGCAGCGGGCGAATCGTCGGCTCGCGCGCGGCGAGCTCGTCGAGGATCTCGCCGGTGCGATCGGTGCTGTTGTCGTCGACGGCGACGATCTCGTGGGGGATCCCGGCGTCATCGAGAGCGCGCACCAGATCGAGTAACACCTTCTCGATGCACTCCTCTTCGTTGTGGGCGGGTACCACGACCGATAAGAGCATCCTCTGTTTTCCTGTTTCGTCACGCGCCTCGCCGGGCCGATTCTGTCGCCGGACGCCGGGGTCAGCCGCGTCCAGGCGCGCTCATCGCTCCGCGGCCAGGAAGAACTGCTTCCCAAGCACGCGGTGTGCGGGCGGGAAGCGCAGATAGAGTTCGACGAGCAGCGGGTGCTGGGGGATGCGGCTGAGGCGCGTGAGTGGCAGAAACCGCGGTCGGATCTCGCGCGTCGTGAAGCCGGCCAGCTCCACCGCCTCGCGCACGCTCCGGTCGGAGAGTGCGATGTGGTGGTCCAGAAAGTCCCAATACTCCCCCGGGGCGAAACGGATGTTGGGCCCCATCACCAGGAGCCTGCCGCCAGGGCGCAACACCCTGCGGACCGCGCCCAGCGTCGCCATCAGGTCGGCCTTCGACGGCAGGTGTTCCAACACGTTGCTGGCAAAGGCGACGTCGGCGGTGGCCGGGGGCACGCCTTCCAGCGTCCGGATATCGCACGCGACCACCTCCACGCCCGGCGCCGCGCACTCCCTGGTCTCCGGGTTGGTGTCTACCGCGATCCGCCGCGCCGCCCGGATGTGGTTGATGAACTCGCAGTGGCCGGCGCCCAGGTCTACCACCGTGGCGTCTTCCGGCACGTAGCGCTGGAAGAACCGGCGGCAGAGGACGCTCCAGATGGCGGCGTTGCGCCGGCGCGCGCTCTCGTCGAAGCGCACCTGATAGAGGCGGGCGCTCTCCTCGCCACTCAGGAATGTCTCCGGTCTCTCCCCACTCTCCACGGCTCTGCGCGGCCCTCCACCAGCATTCTACCATACAATCCGCCCGAAGGGAACCGCCGTGCGCTTGGGTTCCGAGGCAGGGAAGGCCCGGACGCTTGCTTGCGGTCTCCTGCCCAGACGCCACCTTCGATACCACGGAGGAAGGGGACGGACACGGCTGGAGAGCGCCGGCCACATGTACGGGCATGAACATGCACGCCGCGCGATCCGCGAAGGGCCGGTGTATCCCCGCGCGCGGAGCTCGAAGCTCCGCGCTGCTTCTCAGCAAAGCCCTTCGGGCTTCCCCTCCCGGCTCTTGCCATTCTGAGGTGCCCGGAAGTGTTGCCCAACCCAGCCCGGCAGGGCTTCGCACGCAAGCAGCGCGGTGCTTGAGCGCCGCACGATCTTGCCGGGCAAGTGGTTATGACGCCTGGGCCAGCTTCTCGGCGCGCGTCCGGCGCACGCGCGCCCAATACTCCTGGATCGGGAGCAGGTCAAACTCGGCGAGGATCTCGTCGACGTCTCGGTCGGTGCCCTGGTAGCCGATGACGAAGCGCGCCTCCGGCGTGTAGTATTCGAAGGTGAGCTTCGAGCCATACCGGGCGAGCATGTCATCCATCTTGTGCCAGTTGAAGTCCATGTGCAGCTGGCGCTTGTTGGTGTTGACGCGGGCGGCGAGGAGCGTCTCGTAGGTGCTCAGCTTCAGTACCTGGCCGCCGGGGTCCACCAGCCGGCCTAGCTCGGTGCCGATGGCGCTCATCACGTGGCAGCCCAGGTCGATCGCCCACTCCTGAAGCTGGACGCCGCCCCGATAGAGCGAGCAGAAGAAGAGGACGTCCGGCGGGTCGGCGCGCAGCTCGTCGCGGATTTCGATGAAGTTGAGGTCAAAGCAGATCGCCATGGAGACGCGCCCGAAGTCGGTCTCGAAGCGTGGACATGATGTGCCGGGGCGAACCCCCTTCTCCATTTCGCCGAGCGTCGGGAACATCTTGTCGTAGCGCCCGATCACCTCGCCGTCGCGCCCGATCAGGATCGCGGTGTTGTAGAGCCCAGTGGGCCGCGATTCGTAGCGGGGCCAGATCACGTAGAGATCCAGCTCCCTGCAAAGCGCCTGGATCGCCGGGAGGGTGCCGCCATCGTGTGGCTCGGCCGCCGCGTAGTGGTCGGGGGCGGCGATCTGCGGGTAAATCTCCGGGAAGGCGACGATCTCCGCGCCCATGTTTTTCGCCCGGCGCAGCCACCGGTCGGTCTCTTTGAGGAATGCCTCGCGCGCGTCGGGCGTGTGGCACCCGTATGGTGGGCGGTGTGAAATGCTGGCCAGCGTCACTTCTCTGCGCATCCGTGTCTCCCTCGTGCCGGGCTTCACCGCCCGGCATCACAGGGCCTATTCCATGCGCGTGTTGGCGGCTCCTGCATCGCGCGAGAGGGACGAGCGGCGCCGGCCGCACGGGCGTCTATGCTGCCGGCGCGCCGCGATCAATAGCCGAACTCCGCCTCGACCTCGCCAATCGCCTCCTCGATGAGATCCATCCCCTTCGCGGCGGTTTCGACATCCATCACGATGGGGGGTGACATGCGCAGAATGTGCCCTGCCGGCACCCAGGCGAGACCCTTGCGGAAGGCATACTGGTAGACCTTCTTGCCCGCCTCTACAAAAGGCTCCTTCGTCCCGCGGTCTTTCACCAGCTCCACGCCAAGGAGGCACCCCTTGCCGCGCACGTCGCCGACGATCGGGTGGGCCTCCTTGATCGCGGCCAGGCGTTGCTCGAAGTAGGCGCCCAGCTTTCGCGCGTTTTCCAGAAGCCCTTCCTCCTCGATCACCTCGATGCTCGCCAGCGCGGCGGCGCAGGCCATTGGGTTGCCGCCATAGCTGGTGGACGCGGAGATCTTGTTGATGCTCTCCTTGTAGCGCTCGGAGACGAGCATCGCCGTGACCGGGAAGCCGTTGCCAAACCCCTTGCCGAGGGTGACTACGTCGGGGCGCGTATCCCAGTGTTCCATGGCGAAGTAGGTGCCGGTGCGCCCCATGCCGGTGAGCACCTCGTCAGCGACCAGCAGGATACCGCGCTCGTCGCAGAAGCGGCGCAGCTTGGGGAAGAAGTCGTCCGGCGGGAAGATGGAGCCGGCCCAGCCCTGCACCGGCTCCAGCACGAACGCGGCGACGTTCCCGGTGGTGGCGTTGGTGATGAAGTCGTCGAAGAACTGGATGTAGGCGTCGGTGTCGATGGAGCCGTCCGGCTTCTTGAAGAGCGGGCGGTAGGGGTCGGGCCGCGGCACCAGGTAGAAGCCCTGCGCCCGCCCGGCGCCGTTGGTGGGGTTCATCTTCGCCAGGCTCACCGCGTGCCCCGTCTTGCCGTGGAAATCCATGTAGCACGAGAGGAACTCGGTTTTGCCGGTCGCCGCCCGGCAGACGCGCAGCGCCGCCTCCACCGCCGTGGTCCCGCTGTCATACAGCTGCATCCCGGTCAGGTCCCACGGCTGGATGGCGGCGATCTTCTCCAGGAGCGCCACCTTCACCGGGGTGTTGAAGTCGTGGCAGTTCATCAGCGTCTTCGCGTAGTGGGCGACCGCCTCGCTCACCTTCGGGTGGCAGTGGCCTAGCGTAGTGACGTAGATCCCGCTGGAGAAGTCGAGATAGACGTTGCCATCGACATCGGTCAGCGTCACCCCGTAGCCCTTCTCAAAGACGACCGGGAAGAGCGTAACCTGGCTGGAATAGCCGATCATGTACTGCATCCCCCGGGCGTTGTACTCCTGCGACTTCGGGCCCGGCACCGTCTCCGTGACGATGCGTGGCACACTCCCCGGCTCCACGTAGGCCCACGAGCGATCTCTGCCAGCCATGGCGTACCTCCTGTTCGAGATTGTGCGAATGTGTGCGTTCATGATAGCACCCCATCGGATGGTTGTCAAGCGTACGCGGGCCATGTGGTGCTGAAAATGCGTTGAGCCTACTCTTGACGCCCTTGGCTACCCACGGTATAATGGTGTTCGAAACGAACACAACGGGAGACGGGATGAACGAGCGGCAGGAGGGGATCCTCGCGAGCATCCGGCAGGGGCAGCGGGTGCGGGTCCGCGAGTTGGCGGAGCGCTTCGGCGTGTCGGAGATGACAATCCGGCGTGATCTGGTGGCATTGGAGGCACAAGGGCTGCTCATCCGGACGCACGGCGGGGGCGCGCCGGTGTCGCGATTGCGCGCGCCGGATGGAGCGCTCACGCCCGCCTCGCCGGAGAAAGTGGCCATTGGCCGGGCCGCGGCAGCACTCGCCGCGCCGGGGGAGACGGTGATGGTGGATGCCGGGACGACGGCGCTCCAGGTTGCCCGGCACCTCCCGCGCGACGCGGGCCTCATCGTCGTGACCACCTCGCTCCTGGTCGCCCAGGAGCTCTACGGCGCCGGGCCGCGCCTCCTACTCCTGGGCGGCTTCCTGCGCGATGATTTCCCGGGCGTCTACGGTCCCCTCACCGAGACCGCGCTTGCCAGCCTGCGCGTGGATATCCTCTTCATCGGGTGCGATGGCGCCAGCGCGGAAGAGGGGTTCTACACCGCCGACCTCCACCTCCTCAGCCTCGAGCGGGCGATGATCGCCGCCGCCGCTCGCGTCGTTCTGGTGACCGAGAGCGCGAAGTTTGGCCGGCGTGCCCTGGCGCGCTTCGCCACCCCCGACCAGGTGCACACCCTCGTGACTGATACCGGCCTGGTGCCCCGGGACCGTGAGCGGCTGGAAGAGCAGGGGGTGCGCCTGCTCCTGACCGGTTCCCTGCGCGGGCGCGAGTGATCCGCGCCTGGGTCCTGCCGGGCTATCCCCCACCGAAAGTCTGGCGGTTGGCCCGGGCGTAGTAGCCCTCGCTCCCCAGCTCCACGAAGACGGTGATCGCGGAGAGATAATCGTCGATGATCTCCCACTCGGTGGGGAGAGGCATGAAGCTCATCCGCCCGAGGAAGCCCTGCCGGCCCTCAAACGCCATCCACATCAGCTTCGCGTGCCTGTGGAAGAGTGTGGAGTTGAAGTGGAACTCCGGGGCGACCGGCGGGTCACCATCGCCGTGCAGCTTGCCGAGCGGCCGGCCCTTGCTGGCAAACAGCTTCTCGGCCCGGCGCTGCCATTCTCGCATGATCGGCCAGTAGGGTGCCGGGTGCGTGCGCGCCTGGAAAGCGAAGTTGTAGCCGCAGGCGTGCAGGTCGAGGATCGCCTCGATGCCCCGGCCCTTCACGAACTCCAGGAGCGACTGCACCTCCACCGCCTCGCTATGGTCCGGCGAGAGCCGGCGGTTGATTGCCCACCCCGCGCCGTTGAACTGCCCGCCGATGAAGAGGCACTTCTCCGGGTCGAAGTAGTAGCACGGCTCACTGCTGTCCGCGTCGTAGGGCACCAGGCTCCCATCCAGCTGTAGCCCGGAGGCGTAGATCGTGCATGTGTCTAGGCCCTGCGCATAGAAAGTGTCCGGGCAGATGGCGCGCCCATCCGGGTTGAGCATCGGGCAGATGTAGAGGTGCGTCTTCTGGATGAGCGCGAGGAGGGTGGGGTGCTCCTTGCCAGCCAGGTCGCGCCCCGTCTCCAGCAGGTGGATCAGGTTCATCGCCGCGGCGACCGTTCCGGGCTCGTGCCCGTGGGTGCCACCAATGACGAGCAGCGTCGAGGCGGCATGGGGCACAGCATACTCCAACACGCGCACCGGCCGGACGTGCGTCGAGTAGCCGGCGATGTGCATCCGGCCCCGGACCACCTGGGTCGTCAGGTAGCGTTCGACGGCATCCACGTTCGCCAGCCAGAATTCCGGCGCCTTGATCTGGGGGATCGGTATCTTCACGGCTGTTCCCTCCCATCCTGGGCATCGAGCCAGCGGCGCATTGTCCGGGCGAGATCCTGCCCGAAGAGGCGCGCGCTCTCCGGGGTGACCGGTGCTCCCAGCACGTTGGCATAGGGGATCTCAATCGACATCGCCGCCCAGATGCCAGGGAGACCCGCGGCCCAGCGCGCGCAGCTCATTCCTTGATGGTAGTTGGCCGCTGTGTTCCAGCGCTGCCCGAAGGGCAGATTCCCCTCGACCCGGTAGGGGAGCGGTCCGGTCTGGATCTGCTCCAGCAGCCGGGCGAAGCCAAGCACGTGCTGCCAGTTCTCCTGGTTCTCGGAGCCGACGAAGTAGATATGCTCGTTATACTCGCCGCGGATCCAGGGGCAGTGCAGGTCCAGCGTGAACCGCAGCCGGCCCTCGGCCCATCGCGGCACGAGCTCTTTGATCGCGCGCGTGGTGGGGTAGAGGCTATCCGGGCCGTAGTCGCGGTTGTGGTCACGCGGGAAGCGGTTCTTTCCCTGGTCGCCGTCCTCCACGCCATCCTTATCGACGAATGGCACGACGAGGAACTCGACGTGCTCGCGCAGCCACTGCCCGTCCTCCGTATCCGAGAGGATGGTGGTGAGGATTCCCTCCAGGGCGTAGCTCGCCATCATCTCGCAGCAGTGGTGCCGGCAGGTGAGGAGCGCCTTGTGTGGCGCTTTGCCGTCCAGCCGTCCCACGTGGAGCAGCTCCACCTCCCGGCCCTTGGGCGTGCGGCAGAGGACGTCGCGCCTAAGCGTAGGGTTGCCCTCGTGCTGGCGCAGGAACGCGTCTAGGTGAGCCTGGACGTAGGGCATCGCGAGGCCGAAGCGCACCTCATCGGCATCGGCAGGGAAGGTGTAGCGGAACGATGAGCCGCGCACCGCGTCCGAGCCGAGCCAGCACCAGGTCTGGCCGCCGTCGGTGCTCACGGCCGGACCGCGCACGCCAATCACGTTGCTTTGGGTGAACTCGAAGGTGAGAGTGCGCCCGGCTGCCCCGCGCACCCGGAAATACCAGTAAAACCAGTCGCCCCGCGTGTCGCGCAGGTCCTGGCGCACGCGAACCGTGTTTCCCTCTATGCCTTCCACGAGGATATTTCCGCCTGGGAAGTCGCAATCGATCATCGGATCTGGATCTCCCTTCACGGCTTGCTATCCGCGCTCCCGATCCGGGCGCCGGTGGCGAGGTCCACATAGGCGAAGGTTGGGATGCGGTAGCTCTGCCCCGGCAGGACGTTATAGAGGTAGCCTTCCGCGTAGTCGTTGGGGTCCTGATAGCCGCGCACCAGCGACATAGCTCCGAGCGAGACTCGGGCGCCCTGGGCCGACACAACGGTGTAGGCGGCGCCCTGCTTGCCGTCGTTCTCCACGAAGATCGTGCGCCCGGCGAGCGCCTTCGGGTTTGGGAGAGGGGCGCTCAGCTCGAGCTGCTGGTCGTTCGGGTCGTCCGCGAGCACGCGCGCGAGGGTGCCGGTGTACGCGGGCGTTTCGGCGGTCAGCCGGAAAGCGCCGCGCTCCAGGAGCGTGCCTTCAATCAGCTTGGCGCACTCCACCTGGCCGTCGCGCAGCGAGAGGAAGCCATGGGCGCCCTCCAGTGTGATCCCGCCGTCCACGCGAACGCGGCCCGGGGTTTCGCAGCTGATCAGCACATCGCGCCGGCCATCGGCGAGCGTCACCTCCACGGCCACGGGGTGGGTGCCTGGGGCGGCCTCGACCACCTCCAGCCGGCGCACGCTCTGGATGAACGGCTGCCGGTCATACGGCTCCAGGAGCGTGACGAAGGTCGATTCCAGGTTCTCGCCCTTGCGCGTGAGGAGGAGGTAGCGCATCCGCCGGGGAGCGCCGCGCTTGATCTGGGGCGGGTCGCCAGCCGCCAGCGCCGCCTCCTGCGCGGGCGTCAGGCTGTGAATGCGCAGGTGCGGCTCGCGCCCCTCCGCGATCCGGTTGCGCGTGTCCGTGGCGCGGTAATCGAGCGTGAACGCGGCCGGCGGGTTGGGCATCCGCTCGACGTTATAGAGGAACGAGAAGCCAGCCTTCGAGCGCCACTCCTTGTCCAGCGCCTCGAACGGCACGTCTGGGCCAGCGAAGGTGCCTTTCTCCTGCCGCTTCAGGACGAGCCCGGTGGCGGTCACATCCCCGGGAGGGCCGTGCAACGAAAGCGTGTGTTCCTTGCCCCCGCGCACCCGGAAAAGATCGAGCACATAACTGCTGCGCGCGCTCGCGTCCACCAGCCAGGCAGTGCGCCGGTAGGTAGTGCAATTGGGGTAGATGCCGTCGCTGGAGAGGTCTACCAGGCGCGCCTTGCCTTCCGGCTCGAACGAGAGGAGCCGGCCGGTGTAGGAGTTGTTCTGCGCGGAGCCATCCACGGTGACCACGTTGTGCGAGGCGTTGTTGCGGCACCACGCCGAGTCCTTGGGCCGGCCGCTAGCATACTCCGGGTAGCCCAGGTCGGGCAGCATGTCGATATTCTCGGCGTAAAGGCCGAGGTTCAGACGGTCCTTGTGCCCGTGGCCGGTGTTTCGCCCGTAATAGACCCAGAGCGCCCTCCCGTGCTCGCGGTGGGGCGCCTGGAGAACGGCCAGGCCCCAGCCATCCATGAACCCACTCTCCAGGGGCGGCTCCGGGCCGGAGACCAGGCGTGCGACCTCCTCGCGTAGCGCTTCCGGATTCTCGGAGAAGATGGAGCCGTGAACCCGGTCGAGCTTTCGCCCGAGCATCTGCCAGGCAAAGCGGGCGAGCGCCGGATCGCGATAAATCTCGTAGGCGCGGAGGAGAGCCTGTGCGCTAGGCGCGAAGATCCCCCAGGCGCTCGCAGCGCCCGAGTCGCCGATGGGAGGCGTCACGGCGTCGAGGCAGGTCCACCGCTTGCACGCCAGGTAATACTGCCGGTACTTGGGAAAGTCACGGTAGATGCTGCGCGCGCGGTACTTGGCGTTGTCCTCCAGCAAGTCAGCGGCAGGCTGGAGTGAGGCACCCCAGAGTGAGTAGCCGGGAGCGCCTTCGTTGCCCTGACCGTCGCGATCCATGACGCTGACAAGCACTTGGGCCAGACTGCCCCCCGTGCAGATCTCCCGTCCGGGATTGTTGGGATCGCGCTGGTAGGTGCCGGGCGCGAAGACCCAATCGATCAGCTGGGGCGTCTCTTTCGGGTCATCGAGCGCGAGCGCGGCGGTGATCATCGTCCGCTGGTGCATCCCCTGGTTGCCGCGGATCCGTCCGTCCTTCACCGCTGTGATGATCTCGCGGATCAGCCCTCGCTCGATGTGCGCGGCAACCGCCTTCGGATCGGGCGTGGGTGGCAGCTCCTGGCGCCGGTGCATCTCATTGACGAAGGCGGCCAGCTCCGTATCGCGGATCAGGGCGTCGAAGATCTGGTCGTAGGCGAGCGCCCATCTGCTTCCGTTGCCCGTCTCCCAAATGGAGCCCTCCACTTTTCCCATGCCCCGGCCGCCGTGCGAGTGCGAGAAGCCCTGTTCGTGCAGCGGCCAGAAATCCATCTCCGGATAGACATCGGCCAGGCGGGCCAGGAGCACGCCGCACTTGTGGGCATACACCGGGTCTTCGGTGAGCGTGTAGGCGCGCGTCAGACTGGCGATCGCGCGCTTGATCTCCGTCCAGAGACCCCATTGCACGTACACGGCGATGAAATCCCAGCGCGTGCCCTGCTCATCGGTCCAGCCATAGCCGTCGTCCACGTAGGCCCGGTGGAGGGGATCGTTCGGGTCGGGGTGGGCGGTGTTGAAGAGGAGCTTCGGGTCGCCCTTGCCCCGGCGGAAGAAGCCGTGCTTGTCCAGGGCCGAGCGGTAGTAGGCACCGAAGTCGTTGCTGGGGAAGACGGCCTGGCACTTGGGGTTCGGACAGGTGATCTTCCAGGGCTTGCCAAAGACGTCGCATCTCCAGGGATAGTTGCCGAAGGGGATGATCCCCTCCTTGCACTCCGGACAGAGCGCCGTCTTGTTGGTGCCCGCGATGTTGTAGACGTGGATGCTGCGCGGTAGCTCCTGGCTGGGGATCAGCGCCCACAGCTCCTCATCGGACATCGCCTTCCAGCGCTCCGCCGCCTTCTCCGCGGCTGCGCGAGCGGATCTCGCCCAGCCATAGCGGGCGGCGTTGCGCACCGCGTTGGCTCGCTGTTGTGCTGTCACCGTGAGGCTGGCCTCCTTAGCCTGGAGCACAGAGAGCCCCGCGAGGCCGATCACTCCTGTCAGCGCCACTGTGAACAGCGCGCGTTGCAGAGGCGTCATCTTCTTCTGCCCTTTCGCATGCGGCCGGCGGCGCCTCGATGGGGTGACGGGCTCCCCTTTGCGCCGGTGGCAGAAAGGGCTTTGCCCGCCGGCCAATGGGGCGGGAGGGAGCAGGGTCACGCCCGCCTCCCGCCCTACGCCTGGAGGCCTCTCCACTCGTCAGCGCCCGGGATCGAACCACTCCTGCGCTGTGCGCGAGAGGTAGGGAGGAACGCCCTCTAGCTCGCAACCCAGGTCCATCGCGGCCCACACGACCAGGCTCCACACCTTTCCCGTGTCGGCCGGCGCCGGCTTCACGACGATCGTGCCGCGTTCGGGGTGCCTGGGATCCACCGTTCCCTTCGGCGCGCCCTCGATGAACGCTTGTCCGGGGTTGGAGTCCTGGTGGACCGCCGCGATCTTGCCATCCGGCGTGATCGCCGCGCCGCCATAGGTGCCGGAGTGGACCCCGAGCAGGTGGATGCGGAACTCCTTTGTTCCTGCCGGCACGAAGAAGTGATACCGCGCGCGGCCTACGCCGCCGAAGCGGAAGCCGGGCACGGTCTGCGTCACGATCCCCAGGCCGTCGCCACTCAGGTCCCACACGCTGCGCTGGTCATCCTGAATCACCACCCGGAAGAGCGCGCCAGCGGCTCCGCGGAGGGGACATCGGATCTCGCAGGCAGTGTCGGTGCTGAACTGCTCCTCGTGCACGACCTTCCCCGCCGCGTCCAGGACGCGGAGCGTACCGGTTTCGGCGCGCTTCATCATGGAGCCGTGGGGCGAACGCTTTGCCACCAATTCGCCGGTGGGCCCGTCCAGGCGCACAAAGAAGCGCTTCTCGTCCGGGGCGCGCACGTTGTGCAGCGTCGCCACGGGCGTGCGCGCGGCCCACTCCTCAAGCCCGGTATCGCTGCCATCCAGCACGCGCGCTCCCTTATCCGGGCGGCGCGCGTACCACTCCTGCAGGAGGGCCAGCGTTCCGGACGTGAAGTGCATCTTCTGCGCAACCGACTTTCCGAAGGCGTCGGCGCCCCGACGCACCACGCCCCGCAGGCCGCTCTCCGCCACGCGGATGAAGCGCTCATCGCCCGTCAGGTGCCCAACATAGGCGACCGACCCGATGATCAGCGGGTTGAGGGTGGTGCTTGCCTTGTAGAAGGGCTCGCCTGTCACCGAAGCGGAGTAGGGCCATCCCTCGGCAACCTCGTCCCAGGACTTGAGCACCCACTCCGCGGCGGCGATCAGCGATTTGCGCACCGCGGGATCGCCCGTCTCCTCATGGAGGGCTTGCAGCCCGCCGAGGAGGACGCCCATCAGGAAGAGGTTGTTGCCGCGCGCGCCAGGGCGGTCCCCAGCGTGGTCGCGCGGGAGGGTGTGGGGCCACGCGCCGCCCTCGTCGAACTTCTGCTCGCTCAGCGCCACGGATCCGATGTGCCGGGCTGCCTCCAGGTACTTCGGATCGCCCGTAGCCCGGTAGATCGCCAGGACGGCCTTGATCGACCAGCCGGCCGAGCGCTCGTGCGTGCCCAGCGCCTTGAACGCCGGCGCCGCGGCCCAGACGATGTGCTCGCCCAGCCCGATCGCCGCCTCCATCACGCGCGCGTCGCCCGTCAGGTACCAGGCATCCACCATCCCATCGGCCCAAGTGTGCCCGTTGGCGGCCTCGGTGTGATAGTCATACCGGTGGCTCCAGGTGGCCAGCGGGGGATTCTGCGACCACGTGCCGGTGTGGCCGATGGAGTGCTGGTGATTGGCGCCCACGTAGTAGGGATCCGGATAGGCGTGGACGCAATCGACATCGGCCTGATGCCGCGCCGCGATCAGCGCCGCACGGAAGTAGTCGCGGTTCCCGGTGCGCGCGAACTGCATGAAGAAGCCGTGTGCGAAGTCGTACTCATTGTTGCCCCAGTTGCGCCCGCGCTCGCCGAACCAGTCGCCGTAGTTCAGGTAGCCATACTCGCGCGTTCGTACCCGGCTGCGCTCGTTGGCCTGATAGGCGGCGGCCACCCATGCATCCCACGCGGAGAACTGCTTCTGGAGCGGCGCCGCCAGCCGCCCGAGCGCGCCCGTGGACGCGTACCAGGAGGCGGGTAAGACAGCGATCACCGGCGCGTTCGTCTCGGCATCGATCTCCTCAGGCGTCGTCTGCCCGCTGAAGTCGAAGCTGATGCGCTCCGTGAACGAGACGCCCCACTTGAACCGGTACTTCCCCTCTACGAACGGATAGAGGAGGTAGTGGGGCAGGTTCTTGCCATACTCCGGACCAGGTTGCGCCGGCAGGAGGTCGATGGAAAGGCCGTTGCCCTCGCACGAGAGGCCCTTCGGCCAGCGCTGCCAGAAATCGCGCACCGCGACGGTCAGCGCGCCCCGCTCGGTGGAGACGCGAATCACGCCCGGCGCCTGGCCTCCCTTGCTCTGCTGACCATCGGCGCGCACCAGGCACTGCGCTTCGTCCTCCTGGAAGAGCGAGAGCGTCCGGCCCTCGCGCGGCTGTAGCTTCCCCGCCTTATCGCGCAGGAAGAGCGTTCCCTGCCGGATGCTCCCGGACGGCGCGAACGGCAGCGAGAGCGAGGTGATATCGGTGAACTCGGTCCTCAGGTAGTCGTTGAGATGCGTCAGCGCCAGTTCAACGCGAGGCGAGCCGGCACGGAAAGTGAGCCGGGCGATGTAGCGCATGTAGGTCGTGCCATCGGCTGCCGCGTAGGCGCCCTCGACGCGCACCACAAGCATGCACGGGCCCTGCTCCTCGAACCGCACGCTCTCCGGTGGGCGAGCGGAGGCCGTGAACAGCTTGCCGCGCTCGTCGACCAGGCGGATCCCATCCGGGCCGAATGCCGCGACGCGCTCGGTTTCAGCAAACCGGCCATCGCCGTTGGCATCGAGGCGCACGTCCTGAAGCAGGTTGAACTGCCGCTTATCGATCACCGCCTGCAGCGGCCCGGTGGTGACCGTCAGCTGCGCGTCGGTCTCGGTGGCTTTGAGCGGGGAGGACGCGGCGGCGCGCTTCACCTGGCTCCCGAACTCGACGGTGTACTCAGTCGATTCGCGCGCTTTGAGCGGTGCCGCGAACTGGACGAGCACCCACTTGAGGCTGTCATCAGGCCAAAAGGAGGTGGGCGTCACCTGGCAGGGGATCTCAGTGCCCCCTGGAGAGAGAATGCGCACCTGCGCTGCGTCGAAGAGGGCACCCTTGGCAAGAGGGAAGCCGAAGCGGATGGGCGTCGCCTTTCGGGCGACCCCCGCCTCTTCGAGGAGATGAACCCGCACGCGCTCGCGGGTGGCCGAGCCGCTCTTCCCCGGCTGGCGCGCCGTGGCCGAGAATGGCATGGCGGGGCGCGGCCGGCCGATGGTGATCGGCGTCTTTGGCGCTACCTGCTCGTAGGTGAGGCCTTTGTCCTCCAGGCGCTCCAGCTTCACCACGTCGTTATGATACCGGTAGTCGGCAAAGCCGCGCAAATCGGCGAGCTGGCGGCGATCCAGCTTGGGTACCGCCTGTGCCGATCGCGGCAGCATCGCCACCCGGTGGGGCGTGCCGTCACTCCGCCCGCCGGCGCGCTGGACGAGGAGATGGACTCCGACTGCGATCTGGTCACCGACCACCGCCAGGGGCGCGTCGAGGACCAGATAGAGCACGTTCCCATCTACCGTGCCGCCTGCCATAGAGTTCCCACTGTCATAGGCGTTGTTGTGGAGGGAGAGGGAGACATCTCGCCCAGACACCACCGCCATCAGATCGACACCACCGTGGTGTGGGTCTTTGCGCCCTGTCTGCGGGTTGTTGTCCATGTCGGCGTAGAGGATGAGGGTGGCGCCGATGAAGTTGGGCTTGCGCGCGAAGGTCACCCGGAAGAGCAGGCGGTTTCCGCCCACGTGGCAGGCATCGAGAGCGAGAATATCGGGCGCGTGTTGCGCGGCCTGCTCTTCGGAGTAGTTCTCATTCTTGCTAGTCGCGATAGGGACCAGTTCCTGCTTGACCTGCGGCAGCAGGCCGAGCTTTGTCTCTACTGCATCCGGAATGCCATCGCCATCGGCATCCGCGGCGGGTGCGGAGCACGCGGGCGATAGGACGAAAGAGAGCGCCGTGAGCACGAGCGCGAGGCGGTATAGATGCATGGTGGCCAACTCCTCCGTTCAAGGGTACGCGGGCGGGGCGCTACCCCGTTGGGGAAGCCATTCTACATCATGCTAGCCGATCCCTGGCCGGGATGCTACCCCAGGAGCGAGCCTGAACGCCGGGGCCGACCGGCACGCGGGCCAATACACGCGGCGGGTCTCCCCGGCGCCCGGCACCATGCCAGAGCCCGTCAGTTCCACCGGGTTCGTTTAGCCGGGCTCCTCTTCATTTGCAGATAAATAAAGACGCGGCCTATTCCTCCAGCGGAATGAGGAGCCAGTAGTCGAGGTTGAGCAGGCCGGAGAGCGTTAGGATCTCCAGGTGGTGCTCGCCGGCAGTCAGCTCGATGGCGGCTGGCTGGCCCTGGGCGTCGCACACGACGTGGTGCCTCCACTCCTGTGGAGTGGTGCCATATCCGCCGGTGCTGGCGAAACTGGCGATGGGATTCCCGCCGGCCGGCTTGCCGTCGATCCGGACGACGCGCTCTGCCATAGGCTCGTGGGTCGCGGCCTTCAACACGAGCAGGTAGCGCCCGGTTTGGGGCACGTTCACCACCCACCGGCACCCAAGACCCGAGACCGCCGGCAACGAGACGCCCTTGCCACCGGAGAGGAAGGGGCGGTGCGTGTAGATCTGGGGCGTGCCATGCAGGCCTGTGGCATAGCTCTCCGCCTCTATCTTCTGTCCGGCGGCAAGGCGAGGGTCGTCTTTGGCGAGCGGTTGCGCGGGAACGCTTTTTCCCTGATACGCCTCCTCGAACGCGATCCGGGGGAGGGGAGTGCCCACGGGCACCTCAACCAGGAGGAAGTCGGAGCCCTGGAGCACGACCTCCGAGCCGTTCGTGATGGCCTCCTTCCCCACCCAGACGCGGGCGCGCGCGGCGGCCTCGCCGGACAGCCGGGCCCGGTAGATTCCCTGGCGGGCATGCACCACAACCCACGCGGCCACCGTGTTGTTGGCGGTGCGCGAGACCCCCGCGCCCTCTTTCATCTCTGCCTGGCCGACTGTCACCCGGAGCGTGCCCGCGGGCGCCGGCTGGGGTACCCCGGCAGGAACGACGCTTAGAGCGTGCTCGCCCTTCGCGACCCGCAGCCGGATCGTGCCGGACTTCGCGTCGTACGTCCACTTGCCTGGGGCGAGCGTCTTGCCATCCAGGCGCACGCCTGTCGGGCGCTTCCCCACGTGCAGCCGGATGTTGGCATCGGCATCCGTGGCGATCGCGCTCTCGAAGCTGCCTCCAACCCACCCGGCCTCCACGCGGCAGGGTGCCGAGGAGGCGATAAGCGTGGTGGCACCGTGTTGCAGGCGCGTGCCGGAGACGAGCAGGTAGCGCGCGGTGCCCGCGCCCTGCCGGCTGGCGGCGACGGCGCCATCAAAGCGCAGGCTGCCCAGCGCGCGCGTGCGAGGCGCCCCCGGAGTGGCGAAAGCGATCACTTCCGAACCGAGCACCAGCCCGGTGGCTCCTTCGCCGCGCACCAGCCGGCCCGTCTGAGCTGGGGGCGTGGCCTCGCGAAACGCCTGGAGGAGGGTGAGGAACGCCTGGCTCGCCGCCTTCTCCCGCGTCTCGGCGCGGTAGTGCCACTGGTTGGGCATCGATCCGCCGCGCGCTTCCGGAGGCACGCCGAAGTCGTCATCTTGCGATTGATTCAGCCCGGCTGGCAGGAGGTGCTGCACGCGCAGCCGCGCCTGCCCGCGGCGCACGAGCACGCTCTGGCGCGCGGGGTCGATCTCCATCCGTTCCGCCGCGTGGAGCAGCCACTGGAAGGTGGCTGGCTGCGGGCTCTCCAGGTCGTCATAAATGACGAACGCATCCGGGCGCAGGTGGAGGATGTGCCGGCGGAAGCGGTTCAGCCGGCCCGCGTACGCCTCGGCGGCCTCGCCGCACCAGTAGGCGTAGCTCTTGCCGGCGTGGAACGCGACGCTCTGCCCCCGGGCGGTGATCTCCATCTCTTTCTGGCCCTCGCCATCCACGAGGATCGTGTTGTGCGCTTTGGTACGGATCGCCCACTCCTTGTGGTGCGGGCTGTGGTACCAGGGGTAGTAGCCACTATCAATAGCGAGAGGCTCTCCAAACGCGGCCAGGACGAAGCTGTTCTGGTCGGCATGGCTGTGGTTGAACGAGCCATAGGGGCTTGCCTTCGCCAGGAGCATCACTCCGTCTGGCGCGTAGAGATGCGAGTACATCGCCACCCAGCCGATGTCGTTGGAGACGCGCGCCTGCGGGAGGTCCACCGGCGGGCGCAGCGGCACGTTGGCTCGGGGGAAGAGGAAGCCATAGGGCCCGCTATCCGGCGGCGCGCTCACCAAGTCGGCGTACCACTGGTAATAGGGGTTCCGATAGACCGCCGCGTAGCGCTCCAGATTGCGCTTATCGGTCGCGTCCACGCCATAGGGCCCCGTATCGCCGAAGTAGGAGAAGCCACACCACGGCGGCTGGAAGTAGAGCTTGAACAGGCCGTTGTTGCGGAACCACGGCTTCTGGTAGAGATCGATTTCGGTGGCCGACTTCAGCGCGTCCAGGTACTGGAGCGCGAAGGAGCACGACCACTTCCAGTAGCTGACGCCCTGCGACCATCCGCCGTCGTCGCCGCCCCAGGGCGGGAAGTTGGCGGAGTAGACCCGGATGGTGTAGGCCGTCCACTCGTCTGCCTCGGGCACTTCGCCGGCGATGGCGAGGGTGGCCAGGCCCAGGTAGCCGATGTTCGACTGCCCGTGGGAATCGAGCGGGTAGTTCAGGATCTTGTTGTTCGTCGCGTAGATCCGGTACATGATCCGGCACCGGTCGGCAATCGCCTTCTGGATCGGCGCGCGCTCCTCAGGCGAGAGAGTGTCCGCGATCCAGTCGTAGGCCATAGCGCTTTTGATGAGGAGATCGCGGAAAACCTGGTCGTTCGAGCGGAAGCCGGTCGCGCCATCGGGATCCCACTGGGAGAGGTGGAGGAGGTAGCGCTTCGCGCCTTCGGCATAGCGGGGCTCGCCCGTGATCAGATAGCCGAAGGCGAGGTTCCAGAGGCCGGACGACACCTGCCCGGCGGCCGCGCGGAGCCGGGAGTCGATCTTGAAATACTCCAGGTCAATCGGGCGCCCGCGCAGGTCGCAATCGACCGGCTCGGCGGCGGGCTCGGCCTTCAGTAGCCGCTCGAGCAACGGCTCGTACTGCTCCCACCACGCCTTGCCCTCGGCCTGGCGGCGCGCGCGGAGCGCGGGAAGCTCCTCGCGCGTGACGTAGAGCCGGGGGTGGTCACGCCGCAGGTGTTTCTTCAGCACCTCATCCATCGGTGGGAGGACGAACTGAACGGCGCCCGCCGGCACCTCGAACGAGCGCGCCCGGCCAAAGCTGGAGTGCTGGCCTTCATCATCGGTGAAGCGTATCCGCCAGTACCACCGCCCGGGCTCCAGGGGGCGCGACAGGTTGTAGCAGTTGAGGGGGATGCCCTCCTCGGTGATCAGGCTCGGCCCGGTGAAACCCGGGTCGCGGCAGAGCTGAAGCGTGTACGTCTCGGCGTTCTTCTCGGGGCGCCAGCGGAAGTCGGGCGGGTTTTGGGCGACGACCGCGCCATCGGGCGGGTTGGGCCGGATCAGGTAGGGCGACGTCTCCTCGTCCCTCACTTTGAGCTCAACCTGGGTGACCGGCGCGAGCGAGAGGTCATCCCAGGCGCAGGAGCCGGTTCCATAGAGGTAGAGGAGGACGATCACCTGAATCGGCTTCCGCCGGAGCGCCCGGGGAATCTCAAACTCGGCGGTGAACTCGCGCCACTCCGCGTCTTCGCCCGGCACCGTGGCGCTCTGCACGGTGACGATCTCCTTCGGGTTGGCCGCGTCGAAGAACTGGACCACGATCGCCCGGCGCCCACTGGTGCCCCGCGTCAGGACGCTCGCCCGGAGCCCCCGAGGCGCGGGGAAGGTCTCGGTGCGCGACAGGACTCCCGCACGCCCGTTGGCGCTTTCCGCCGCACCCTCCACCTTCACGCACGGGCTGCCATCACGGCCTCCCGTCGGATCGACCGACACCTGGTATTTCCCTTCGTGAGCGAAGGGGTTCCAGCCATCCGGCGTTGTCCGGTTGGGGCTTCGCTGGGCAAAGTTGCCGTTGGCGATGAGGCTGGCCGGCGTCTGCCCATACGTCGGGGGCAGCGCGGCGAGCAGGAGGAGAAATATCCATGGCAGGCGCATCGGGGTCTCCCTTTCGCTTGGCATGCGGCGGCAGCGGCACGTATAGCCATTTCCACCGCACTATTCGCGCTCATAGCGCGGGCACCTGCCAGCGCCGCGGATTCCGCATCAGGCAGGTAGAGAACGGCAACCCCGTTCGCGTGAGAGCGACAGGGATCTGGCCCCGCTGGCACGAAAGCACGAGAGGGCGCGTGCGCAGAGGCATGGCGCGGGGAGCGAGGGTGTGCTCAGGGCACGCCGGCTCCCGCGGCCGTTCGTGTGCTTCCGGCGGCGCTCACGTCATTATGAGGAGAAATCATATGTTAAAGCTCGGAATAGTCGGTCTGGATGGACATGGGCCGGTTTTCGCCAACGTGGTAAATGGGCCGGAGCCGAAGGTGGAGGGGGCGCGCGTCGTTGCTGCGATGCCGGTGCCTTCCGTGATGATTCCCGAAGAGAAGCTGCAGGAGAATATCGAGAAGACGCGGGCCCTCGGGATCGATATCCTGGAGGACCCGAAGGAGCTCGCCTCGCGTGTGGATGGCGTGCTCGTGTTGCACGACGATGGCTCGAAGCACCAGGAGCTGGCGAGCCTCTTCGCGCCGTTCGGCAAGCCGATCTTTGTCGACAAGCCGTTCGAGACGACGCCAGAGAAGGCGCGCGCTCTCGTCGAGGCGTGCCGGCGCCACTCCACGCCGGTCTTCTCGGCCTCTTCGCTCCGCTTCTCCAAGGAGCTGACGGCGGCGCTCGCCGACAACGCGGGCGGCGAGATCGTCTCGGCGATGACCTACTCGCCCTTCTCGCCGAAGCCCACGATGCCCGGCTGGATCTACTACGCCGTGCATAGCGTCGAGCCGCTCTTCCAGATCCTGGGCCGGGGCTGCCAGCGCGTCTGCTGCCTGCCCGGCGAGTACGGCCCCGTGGCGATTGGCGAGTGGTCGGGCGGGCGCACCGGGATCGCCAAGGCGACGGCGCGTGGCCACTGGAGCTACGGCTTCACCCTCTGGCGCCAGAAGGCAGACCAGATGGCCTTGGTCGATCCCGCCCACATCTACCCCGCCCTCCTGCGCGAGGTGAAGGCGTTCATCGAGACGGGCCAGTCGCCGGTGGATCCGGAGCAATCGGTGGAGGTGGTCGCGTTCATGGCGGCGGCCAATGAATCGATGGCGAACGGCGGCAAGCCGGTCGCCCTGAACTGCTAACCCGCGCCTGGCGGGCACGCGATCCGCGCTGCTTGCGAGCGAAGCCCTTCGAGCTGGGTTGGGTTGCTCCCGCGGGCAATCCAAGGATGGCGGGGCTGGGAAGGGAAGCCCCGCGAGGGGCTTTGCCGGGAAGCAGCGCGGAGCTTCGAGCACCGCGCGCGGGCCGAGCAGGCCCCGCGCCGGTGGGGAACCAGGGCGCGGTTGGGAACACAGAGGAGTGGTTGATGTCTGAATGTGTCGGGAAAGCGCTGCGAGAGATCGCGCGGCAGATCGGCCCCGGGGTGGAGGCGCTCTCCTTCGCCGTGGAGCTGGAAGGCGGAGCGATTCGGCTGACCCCGGAGAACCTGGAGTTGGAAGTCAGGTGCGATGCCGCTTTTCCGGGGGATGGCGCCTGCGTCTTCACCGGGCAGTGGCGTGATGTGCGGATCGAGTGGATGTTCACCCCGAAAGCCGTTGGGATGGCGGTCAGCCTCCGCGCGGCCGGCGAACACCCGCTGCGTTGCCGGAGTTTAGAGTCGCTCATTATTCGCTACCGGAGCGAGGGCGCGGACCTTGGGGCGTGGCGCGTGCCCACGAAACGGAGGCCGCTCGCCAACGTCGGGATGCTCCGGCTCGATGAGCTGGACGACGAGACTGCCACTGGAACGCTGATGTGCGGGCTGTTCCGCGATAGCCGGACGCCGGGCCTCTTCGCCGGCACGCTCCTACCACAGAGGCACTCGCATCAGTATCACCTCACCCGCGATGGCGAGGATACCGCGCGCCTCACCTGTGCTACTCACTTCATCGAGGGCCCGGCCCAGGCGAAAGAGTGCGTCTCGGAGACCTCCTGGGTCTGCGCCACGCGCACGGCGCGTGACGCCATTGAGACGCTGGCCTCCTTTGTGCCCGTGATGGACGCGCCTCCCGCTCCGCCCGTCGGCTGGAACTCGTGGGACTACTACTTCGCCGCCGTCTGGTTGGACGACATCATCGAGAACATGGACGCCATCCGGGCGGATCCCGTTCTCTCCCGGCAAGTCGGGCCGATTGTCATTGACATGGGGTGGTCGCACACCGAGGGCGACTGGTATCCGAACTACCGCTTCCCCGGCGGCTTGGAAGCCACGGTGGAGGCGATCCGATCGCGCGGGTTCACGCCGGGCATCTGGACCGCCCCGCTGATGGCGCAGCCGATGACCGTGACCGCTCTGCGCCACTACGAGATGTTCGTGAAGAACCAATACGGCGATCCCGAGAGCCGGGGGGGACATTACGTCCTGGACCCCACGCACCCGAAAACTCAGGAGTACCTGCGAGAGCTGTACACGCGGCTCTATCAGGCCGGGTTCCGCTTCTTCAAGGTCGATTACGTCTCCGATCTGGTGCATGCCGAGCGCCTGCACGACCCGACGAAGGGGCCGTACGAGGCGCTGGCGGATCTCTTCAGGCTCATCCGGGAGTGTGTCACCTCGGAGAGTCATATTCTGGGCTGTTCGTTGCCCATCGAGTGCGGCCCCGGGCTGGTGGATTCCGGGCGCACCGGCGTCGATATTCACAACCACTGGGGGCACGTCACCTGGGCGTTCGATTGCCTCACGCTCGTTTACCCGTTCCACAACCGCGTCTGGGTGAACGACCCCGACTTCCTCATCGTACGCGGGCGCGACACCTCGCTGGAGGCCGAGACGAATGTCCTCAACCCGCAAGCGCATCATCCCAATCCCGGGCGATGGCGGGGCGGCCCAGTCTTCACGCTTGATGAAGCACGGACCTGGGCAAGCGTGGTCCTCCTCTCCGGTGGGAGCATCTTTCTCTCCGACCGGATCTCGATGCTGAATGACGAGGGCCGTGCCCTCCTGCGGAAGGCGGTCTTTCCCACCGGGATCCCCGCTGTGCCCTTGGACCTGTGCGACGAACAGCGCGCCTCGCTCTGGCTTCAGACACTCCCCGAGGAGCGGAGGCTGACCGTGGTCAATTGGCTGGATGAGCCGCGCGAGCTCTCGTTCGCGTTCGCGGAGCATGGCCTGGCCGCGCCCGAAGAGGTCATCGATTTCTGGAGTGACGAGCGCGTGCCCGTACAGGACGGCCGGCTCTCCCTGAAGCTGCCGGCACACGGGTGCCACGTCGTCCGCTGGTGATGAACGCATAACAGCTGGTGAAGGTCTGGATCCCCCGCACCTCGCGGCCGGTTCGAGAGGCATTCGCCGGCGGCAATCGGTGTCACCGTGGGTCGCGTGGCCCCGAGACCGCGCCGCCGGTCCTGGGTAGGCAGGTGCCCCGGGCATGACCGGGGCGAAGAATGGAGGGCGCGATGAATGACCGGGCGATGTGGCTGGTTGTCTGTGCGGTGTTGGCGCTTCCCGGCGGTGCCGGAGCGGAGGATGCTGCCATGCGGAAAGAAGGATCGGAGGGAGCGGCAAAGCACGTGGCTGCGCGCGAGGGGGAAAAGCCGGCTCCTCGCGGTCGGCTGGTTCTGAAGCAGAAGGAGATGCTCCAGGCGGCTTCCCCCTGGATGCACGCCGCTTACCTGAAGCCGGCGGGCACGGAGATGATCAACCCCAGAGGGGTCTCGACGGATAATGGGCGCACATGGAGCCGGATCGAGCCCACTCCAGCGTTCGATAAGGGCCTTCCCCACGGCTATCGCCGGGAGGTCGCGCCGCCGTTCGTCGATCCCGTCAACGGCAACGTCCTGCGGGTTGTCCTCTCGATGGACACCCCCGGGCTCGACCCGAAGATCGTCGAGCCGCCGGTGGCGCTGGAGACCTACTACCTGCGCTATCGCGTCTCCACGGATGGCGGGAGGAGCTACCTCTTCGACGAGCGGATCATCCAGAAGGGAAAGACGGCGGAGAACCCCTTCGATGGCGTTTGGGTCGGCAAGAACGGCATCTTCCTTGGCGATGTCGGCTCGCAGCCGATCCGCACGCGCGAGGGCCTGATCCTGGTGCCGGCGCAGGTGTGCGTCCTCGGCCCCGACGGGAAGCTCGCCTCGCCGGGCGGAGGCTTCACCTACACCGACGTGCTGATCCTGATTGGCCGGTGGATGGAGGGGGGCCGGCTGGAGTGGGAGATCTCCGAGCGGATTCAGGCCGACCCGGCGCGCACGACGCGCGGCGTGATCGAGCCGACGCTCGCTGAGATGCCGGACGGGCGCATCCTCTGCGTGATGCGGGGGAGCAACGGGGGGCGCAAGGACCCCGAGTTTGCCCTGCCGAGCTACAAGTGGTATTCGGTCTCTACCGACGGAGGCCGGCGGTGGAGCGCGCCACGCCCGTGGACGTATGAGGATGGCACCCCCTTCTACTCGCCGAGTAGCATGTCGCAGCTCCTGAAGCACTCCAGTGGACGCGTCTTCTGGCTGGGGAATATCAGCCCCACCAACTGCCGTGGGAACAGCCCTCGCTGGCCGCTCGTCATCGGCGAGGTGGATCCAAAGAGCTTGCTCCTGAAGAAGGAGAGCGTTCTGGTCCTCGATACGAAGCGCGACGATGAGGAGGGCATCAACCTTTCGCATTGGTGGGCCGTTGAGGACCGCGAGACAGGCGACATCATGGTGGCCGGGGCCCGGCACAACATCGGCTACACCGCCCGGCAGCCGTACCTCATTCGCGTAGGCGTGGAGTAAACGAAACGCGCCTGGCGGGGAACCCCTGCGCTCCCCGCCAGGCGCTGATGCCGTGGCAGGCTGCCTCAGGCCGGCTTGGCCGGCTTGAGGTCGCCGCTGGCGACCATCGCTTCGAGGGGGTTATCGTCGATATCGAGCGGGAAGTCCACGCGTCCGCGGCGCCGGCTCGACTCATAGGCGCCGAAGATGATCTCGGTGCCAATGAGCGCGTTGCTTACGTCGAGCTGGCACTTGCGGCCCTCGCGAAGGCAAGTCAGCGCGTCCGAGATCGCCTCCGTGATCATGTTGACCTCCGGGGGAAGCTCGGGCACGATCCACTCCTTCGACCCCGCCGGCCGGTAGCGAAGCGCGGGCCCCCCGACGGGATAGACCTCGATGACGCCATCCGTGCCGATGAGGCGCGTGAAGCATCCTACCGGGCGCGCCCCGCCCGCCCCGTTGGCCAGGAAGCCGAAGACGCCGTTCTCATACTCCACCAGGACCAGGTTCTGGTTCTCCGTGTGCCCGCCAAAGACTAGCTTCTCCTCGCGGTAGTCGATCTGGGCGATCACCCACTTCGCGGGCGTCTCGTTGTTGAAGAAGCTCAGCATGTCGATGGAGTGCGTGCCGAACTCGTAGATGTTCGGGGCTTCGCTCTCCAGGCGCGTCAGCTGGCCGATGGCGCCCTCATCCAGGAGCTTTTTTGCCGTGGTCCAGGCCACGCCATAGCGCCGCTGGTGGTTGAAGGTGAGTTGCACCCCCGCCTTCTTGGCGGCCTCTGCCATCCGCCGTGCGCCTCCCCAGGTGTTGGCCATCGGCTTCTCGCAGTAGACGGCGCGCACGCCCGCCTTGCAGCAATCGATGACCATCGGCTCGTGCAGGTGCATCCAGGTGCAGATGCTGACGACGTCCAGCTTCTCCTTCTCCAGCATCTCGTGGTAGTCGGTGTAGACCTTCGGTATCCCGAAATGGTCGGCAAACGCCCGGGCGTTCTCTTCCACGATATCGGCGCACGCGACCATCTCCACGTAGTCCAGCGCCTGATACGCGGCGCCGTGGTCATACGCCATCGCGTAGCCCAGGGCATCTCGCTTCTCCTTGCGCTTCCCGGTGCCGATAAACCCAACGCGCAGTTTGCCCATCGTCTCTGGTCCTCCCCTGTTTCTTCACTCGCGGTGCCCCGCTGGGAGCGCCTGCCCAATCACTTCGCTCCTGGTGCCGCTCTCCCTGCCCCCACGCGTGCTCTTCTGGCTTTCAGGCAACCGCCCGGATACCCGCGCGGCGCGCTACCGGCGGATCGCCACCTCGCCATCCTTTATGACCATCCGGATGTGCCGCTCCTCCGTGAGGATGCTGAGAGCCACGAGGGGGTCGGCATCAAGCAGAATGAGATCAGCACGTTTGCCCGGCTCGATGGTGCCCAGTTCGTGAGCCTTGCCCAGGCATTCGGCGCTGGTGCGGGTGGCGGCGATGATCGTCTCCATCGGCGAGAAGCCGCACGCGGCGAGCTCCAGCAGCTCGACGGCGGTCTGCCCGGCGCGCCAGGGGGGCGTGCTGGGGAGGTCGGTGCCCACGCCGATGCGGATTCCCAGGGCGCGTGCCTTGCGCACGCCCTCGCGGTGGATCGGGTGCGCCTCGCGCATCTTGCGCGCCTCCCACGGGCGCCCGGCCTGCTCCTTGATGGCGATGTTCCGCTCGGAGGTGACGCGCAGGGTGGGGATGAAAAAGATGTTGCGCTCGGCGATCCCCCGCAGTGCCTCGTCATCGATGAACGCACCGTGGTGGATCATATCCGCGCCGGCGCGAATCGCGTTGTTCAGCCCGGGCTGCGTGTGCGCGTGAACGGCCACCGGCTTGCCTACGGCGTGCGCCTCGTCGACCAGGGCTTCCAGCTCCTCATAGGTGTAGTCTCGCCACCAGCACTCCTCGTGCTCGGCCCAGAACCCGCCCGAGGCGGCCGTCTTGATGAAGTCGATGTTTGCCACGCGTTGCTCACGCACCGCCTTGCGGACCTCCCAAGGACCGTCCGCCGTGCGCCCCATCACGTGCCCCGCCGTGGCGGCCACGACGGCGCCCGCGACCAGGCGCGAGCAGGGGCCCACCAGGCCTTGCTCGATGGCGTCACGCAACGCGGCCGCCTCCGCGCCCGCGCGGAACCCACCCACGTGGGCTACGGTGGTCACGCCCATCGCCAAGGTGTCGCGCAGCGTCTTGATCGCTCGATAGGGCCCCCCTACGATATGCATGTGGCAATCGAAGAGCCCCGGAATGAGGTAGCGCCCGGTAGCGTCGATTGTTTCCACGTCGCCCGGAACCGGCACCTCGCCCGCCTGCCCGACCGCTTCAAACCACCCGGAACGGATCACGACTACGCTCTCGGGGAGCGGCGGCCGGCCGGTGCCGTCAACCAGTGTCGCGTTGAGAATCGCGATGCAGCTGCTCACGGTTACTCCAATCCCCCCGGCGGGTGGCCGTATGCCATTCCCGCGGGTCTCTCCCGGCTCTCACTCCAGGTTCAGCGAGGCCGAGAGGACCAGGCGCCACTCCTCGCACGGCAGGAGATCAACGCCCGCGCCATCCTTGCGCACATAGATCCTCTTCCCCTCAATCGCCCGGATCTCGTAACCGGTGCACTTCTCGCCTTTGCCCGCGAGGATGGTGCGGCCAACGAGGGCGTTCGGGTTGGGCAGCGCCCGGTCGAGCTCCAGCCAGCAGTCGGGGCCTTCGTTCTCGTAGCGCGCCACTTTGCCGCGCAGCACCGGTTCCTGCAGCAGCAGCCGATGCCCGTTCCATTCCAGGCGTTTGCCACCGACCAGCGAGGCGAAGCGCACCTTTTCGCCGGCGGTCGCCACCACGGCGAGGCCACCCTCTACCACCAGGGGCCCACGGTGCGTCTGGACGGTAACCGCCGTTCCCTCGGGGGCCGAGACGATGTAGTCGGTGCCACCGGTTGCCGTCTCCACGGCAAGCGCGACGGCTCCGGGTGCCTTGACCTCGAGGCGGCGCGCGGCGCGCACGAACGCCTGGCCGCGGTAGCCCTCGAAGACCGAGGTGAAGGCGCTCGTCGTGGCGTCCGTATCGGATGCGATGCGCCGGACGATGTAGGGGAGCGTCCACCCCTTCTGTTGGGGCACGCGCTGGCCCCATCCCTGAGCGACCATCGAGGTCTCGCCCGGCTGTGGGAGCGAGATCGCCTGGAAACGAACCTCCTTGTCAACGGTCCACAGCGCCCGCCAGGGCCGGGTTGCCTGCGTTGCGTGCACCTGGGTGAACTGATACGCCGTCAGGTCGGGCGCCGGGTCTGCGGCCAACTCCTGCAGCTCCATCTCGGGGTTGGGGCCGTGGAAGACGTAATCGTGCGTCTTCCCGCCGCTGGTGCGGAAGATATCGGCGAGATAGACGCCCTCGGGATGCTCTACCAGGAAGACGGTGCGCCGGTAGTCGCTCGCCTGCGGGTAGGCGTCGGAGGAGACCTCGATCACCTTCACGCGCGGCGAAATATCGAAGGCGTGGAGCCAGCCGCCCCGGCCGGTGGTGCGCTGGTTCGCCTCGTCCACCACCACCAGGTTGTGCGCCACCGTGCGGCTGAGGTTGCGCATGTCCGGGTTGTCCCACAGGTAGCCGAGGTCGGAGAGGAGCTCCGCGCCATCCTGCCAGTAGAAGAGGTTGAGGCTGTCGAGGTGGTGATGGCCTCCCCAGTCGCTGGCGCTGACAACCGCGGCGCCGCGCCGGCCATCCTTGCCGCTGCGCAGGAAGCCGATCTTCCACGCGGGGAAGAACTGGTCCGGCAGCGCCATCGGCGGGACGGGTGGCGCGGGTTCGGGGTCGCGGTGGAAGAGCGCCCACTCGGCGCCCTGCGCGGAGAGATCGCCACCGGCCAGCTCGTTCAGGAGCGCCCGGAAGCGGGGATCGGGATAGCGCGTGGCCATCACCTCGGCGATTTCGAGCGAGATCCCCGTCGTAATGTGCGTGTCGGCGATGGGCGGGTAGGTGCGGGATGGAAGCAATGCCTCAGCGAGCACCTGGAAGACGCTCCGGTAGCGGGCCTCGCCATAGATATCGAGGTTGTCGATGCGTCCGGCGGCGTCCTGGTAGCCAGGCGGATCGCTGTACCCGTGCAGGGTGTCGGCGAACTGCCAGATGCCTGCCAGGGTCATGTTGCCGTAGGAGGGCGATTCGCAGGCGGCGCCGTCCGGCAGGAACCACTCGTTGATGAACCAGCGCAATCCGGCCAGGCCGAAGCGCACCCGGCGCGGGTCGCCAATCGCCATTCCGATCTGGCCCACGGCCGAGCGATTCGTGGCGGTCTTGTTGTTGAGCGCCGTGTCGTACACGAGCAGGTAAGTTCCCTCCAGGAAGAGGTCTTTCTCGATCCGCTGGCGCTCGGCATCCGGGATGAGGTCCGCCACCAGGTCGTAGGCCTCTACCAGCTGCGAGAGCTGGATGCCCTCCATGCCCACGGCGGAGAAGCCGCGCCCGGCCATCCAATAGCCCGCGTGCAGTCGGCGGTCTGGCTTGTTGGGAGGGCAGGTCAGCTCGTCGGCGGGCAGATTGTTGATCTTCGCGGCGGCGACGCGCGGGTCCATATCGGCGATCTCGCCGTACCCGGAGTGAATGAGATAGCCGGGATAGACGGTGGCAAAGCGCGAGAGGATCGCCGCGGCCTTTTCACCATAGGCGCGCTCGCCCGTGAGCGCGTAGACCATGGCGAGGTCGCGCGCGGCGCGCGCCATGTAGCCCGTCTTGTGCGCCCGGATCGCCCCGGTCCACGACGAGCGGAGATGAATGTTGTTGAAATTCCAGGACTTGCCGCCGTAGAAGGTGAAGCGTTGCTCGCCGCCGTGGCGGGCGACGAGGACCAGGTCCTCGGGATACTTCTCGTTGGGATAGACGGTGCCGCAGTTGCGGCATTTGAGCTCGTCGGGCCGTTTGACATCCCAGATATATTGGCCGTGGACCGGCGCGTACTCGCAGTGGGGGCACATCGTGAAGAGCGTGCAGAGCGGCGTTAGCGCCGGGATCATCTGCTCGACGAACTCCGGGGGCTGATTGAGGACGTAATCCGCGCGCCCGCGGTAGCCTGCGAGAAGCCGCTTCGCCCAGGGGTGCCGGCGGACGTTCTCTCTCGCGCGCTCCAGGTCGGCCGGCTTGATGAAGGCGATGGGCCGGCGCACGCTCGCGCGGTACTTCTGCCACAGCGACAGGTCGGCGGGGTCAAAGTGCTCGCCCCCCAGGTCATAGACTTGCCTGAAGCGCGCGGGCACTGTGATGCCCGGCGCTTTCGAGAGCGCGGCGGCGAGGGCCGGCGCCATCTGCTGGCCGGCAAACGCGGCCAGGTGAAAGGTGACCTTCACCTCCGTCTGAGGAGCCACCTTTCCTCCCAGGGGCGCCGAGTAGGAGACGGCCGGGTACTCGCGGTTCCGGCCCAGTTGCGGCTGCCCGTCGGGGAGGCAGAAGGCGATCCCCTCGCCTTTCTCTGGGTCGTACGCGGCCACCCAGGGCGGGGTGCCGGGATCCCGGCGCACGGCATCGCCCGGCCCCAGGAGCAGGCTCCCGCCGGAGCTGGGCACCGCCCCTCGCGACAGCCGCGGAGCGAACCAGATCAGGGGCAGGTTCATGCCGCCGCGCAACGAGATCTCCCCCACGGCCTCTAGGCGGTAGTCGTTTTCGAGAACGGGCGAGCCGGCGCGCAGCGTGTGCGTCTTCACGAAGCGGAAGTGCTTCGCCTCGCCCTCAGCGGGGTAGCTCACCACCAGACGGACGAAATCATCCCCCCGCTCCACGCGCGCCGTCACAGGTCTCAGCCCGTACTCGGGCTCCGTCTTGTTATCCTGATACCAGTACTGCGCCCCCTCCACGGAGTAGCTGAGAATGCAGATGTTGATCAGGTTCTCGCCGTCAGGCACGCGCCGGAAATCGGCGAGGACGTAGTTGGCTTTCGCGGGGAAAACCGCGCGCACGATGCCGTTTTCGAGGGTCACTCCCTCCGGCGTCTCTACCGCCGAAGGCGCGGCCAAAGCCGGAAGAGCAAAGAGAAGTGCTACAAGCACGAGCCAGGTTACTCGCATGGGGCTACCTCCCGCCGCCAGTCGTCATGGCAGCTTGCGATACTATTCTGGAACCGGCTCTCCCCTCCTGCTGGTGGTCTTAGCACGAGCGCTGCGAGACGCGCGCAACCCCACGCCTGCAGCGCGGCGGCAAATCACCGCGCTGCAGGCACGCGAAGCCCTGCCGGGCTCGGTCGGCCTATACTCCCGGGGTTACAGAACGGGCGCGTCTGGGAGGTGGAGCCCTGAAAGGGCTTTGCCGAGAAACAGCGCGGAGCTTCGGGCTCCGCGCGCGGGCTATGCATAAGCCCCCGCCCGGCCCATCCGTGGTATCGGCGCGCGCGCTGGTTGACTTCGGAGCGGCATCCTGGTATCCTCCGGGGGACGGGAGGAGCGGGCATGGACCATGACCTGATCACCGACATCCAGCAGATTGCGGCCCTCGCGAAGGAGCGCCACGCCGAGAACTGGCGGTTTCGGAGCTACCTCAAGGCGTGGCTGGACTGGCCGGACGCGCGCCTCGATGCCTTCGTGCGCGAGGTGTACGAGGGCGTTGCCCGCGAGATCGACTGCCTCAGTTGCGCCCACTGCTGCCGCGTGATGCGCATCGAGCTGGACCCCGAGGATATCGAGCGCCTGGCGCATAGGCTCGAAATCAGCCCGGAGGAGTTCGTGGCGCGCTATACCGAGCTGGGCGAGGAGCAGGAGCGGCGGCTCGCCAGCGTGCCGTGCCCCTTCCTGGATGGGAACCGGTGTAGCGTGTACGAGGACCGGCCGCGCGATTGCCTGGAGTTCCCGCACCTGGATAAGGATGGCTTCCGGCTCCGCTGCCCCGGCGCGATCGAGAACGCCGCCTACTGCCCGCTCGTCTTCAATACCCTGGAGCGCCTGAAAGCGCGACTTCCTTACCACCGGCGGCGTCGGAAGAGATACGGATGACGTTCCCCAGCGCCACCTGGTTCGCGGAGTGGCACGAGCGCCCCCGCGTTATTCCGGTCAGTAACGACATCCGCGCCTTTTCGATAGGAGGAATCAGCGCGAGTGCGAAATAGCGTCCCAGGTGCAGGGAAGGAGGGCTCACACGATGAGGACGAACGGCAAAGGGTTTACCCTGATCGAGCTGTTAGTGGTGATAGCGATTATCGCCATCCTGGCAGCGATTCTCTTCCCGGTCTTCGCGCGCGCTCGTGAGAATGCACGCAAGGCGAACTGCCAGTCCAACCTGAAGCAACTCGCGCAGGCGACGCTGATGTACGCACAGGATTACGATGAGACGCACGCATGGTGGAGCCGAAACGGGACTCCTGACCAATGCCCGCTGCCTCCGCCGCAGGCGGTCTATCCCTACGTCAAGAACAACAAGGCGTACAACTGCCCGAGCGGGCGCAACCAGCGCGACACCGACACCTACCGGGATTTCACCTTCCCCGGCCCGGCGAGCTATGGGTATGCCTGGGCTGCGTGGGCCTTCGGTGAGAGCCGGAGCCGGCCCATCACTCTGGCGGAGATCAACAGCACCGCGACGACGATCATGCTGGCCGACTCCGCGCATGTGATTGGAACGAAGGGCGCGATCATCTGGTCGAACATCTGCTGCGATGACGGCTGCTGTGGCGACCCGCTCGATGGCCTCACGCGCGATGGCAAGCCGGTGGACGAAAAGCAGTCGCGCCACTTTGGCGGCGAGAACGTCGCATTCATGGACGGGCACGTGAAGTGGATGCGCTCCACCGACCTCTTCGGCCAGTGGTCGGTGCTGACCAATCCCAACTAATAGCGCCGGCGGCGCGGGCGCTGCGGCGGCTCTTGCCGGCTGAACCGTGGGCGGGCGCACCTCAACTTGCCGCGCAGGGGCGTTCCCGGTCCTCTGGGATTCCGAGCTAAGAAATCCGAAGCCCCGAAGGCGGCGCGCAACCCGTCGCGCGGGGATCAATCCCCGCGTTGCCAGGGAGCGAAGCCCTACCGGGTTGGGCTAGCCTGCACCCGCGGCCAACCGGGAAGGGCGTGGGTTGGGAGGGGGAGCCCCGAAGGGGCTTTGCCAAGAAGCAGCGCGGAGCTTCCAGCTCCGCGCGTGAGGGCGGCCTTCTCCTTATCTCAGAATCCTAACGGGTCCCAGGGTCATTTCATTCAGAGGAAAAGTGGGTATAAGCGCTTGGTGACCCCGCGAGTCCGTGCTGATCAGGGAGGAGACCATGGGTGGCAGTGGGGAGTGGCCTCCCGGATCCCTGGCGGAGGCC
>JAAZEM010000016.1 GCA_012512265.1 Armatimonadota bacterium
AAACGGCGGTGGCTGGGAGGGGAAGCCCTGAAAGGGCTTTGCCGGAAAGCAGCGCGGTGCTTTTAGCGCCGCGCGCCGGGTTGCGCGCTGCATCCGAGGCTTCGGATTCCTTATCTCGGAATCTCAGAAAGGTGCCAAGCCGGGCACTTGCCTCACCGCATGAGGAGGAGCACCATGAGCTGGGCACTCAGCACCCGCAGGATCATCGTCAGTGGGTAGACCGTCGCGTAGGCGACAGAAGGCGCCTCCGACCGGGTGAAACTGCCCGCGAACGCCAGCGCCGGCGGGTCGGTCATGCTGCCCGCCAGGAGGCCGCACAGCGTCAGGTAGTTCACCTTCAGGAAGAGCCGGCCAATGAGGGCAACGACGAGCAGCGGCACGAGAGTGATGAGCGCCGCCAGCCCCATCCAGACGAAGCCATCCCCAGAGACGAGGGTTTCGACGAAGCGGTCGCCGGCGCGCAAGCCTACGGCGGCGAGGAAGAGGACAATCCCGATCTCGCGGAGGACCAGGTTGGCGCTCTGGGGCAGGTACCAGAAGAGCGGGCCGATATGTCCAACGCGGCTGAGGAGGATGGCGACGACGAGAGGCCCGCCCGCCAGCCCGAGTTTCACCGGCGCGGGCACGCCCGGCACCGGGATGGGCCAGCTTCCGAGCAGGATGCCCAGGGCAATCCCGGTGAAGATCGGGATGATCTCCGGCACCCCTAGCTCCCGGGCCGAGTTGCCCAATTCCCTGCCAGCGCGCTCAATCGCGTCGCGCGGCCCAACCGCCAGGAGGGAGTCGCCCAACTGGAGGCGGACTGCCGGTCCAGGCGAGAACTCCACGCCGGCGCGCGTGACGCGGGTGATCGTGACGCCATGCCGCTCCGGGAGATTCAGCTCCGCCACCGATTTGCCTACGATCGCCTTTCGCGTGACGACGATGCGCGTCGCCGTGATCTCGCTCTCGATGCTGGTCAGGTCGATTGGGGATTCGGTGCCCACCAGGTCGCGCAACGCTTCAAGCCGGTCGCGGGGGCCAACCGCCAGAATCACATCCCCCTGGTGGATGCGCGTGTCGGGCAGGGCCACCTGGATCTCACCGCCGTGGAGAATACGCGAGATGACGACCCCGGCCTCGGATCCGAGCTGCGCAAGCACTTCACGCACGCGCTGTCCATCCACGCCGGGGTTCTTCACCTCCAGGTGCATCCGCGCGAGTGAAGCGCGGCCTCCCGCAGCCTGCTCCTCCTTCAGGGCTTCCGTCTCCCGCATCAGGTCGATCCGGAAGGCGGACCGGACGAGCAGCATCGTGAGGATAATGCCGATCACCCCGAAGGGATAGGCGACCGCGTAGCCCAGACCAGGGAGCTTCGCCATCTCGGTCGTGAAGCCCGGAACGTCGCGCAGGGCCTGCTGGGCCGCCGCGAGACTGGGCGTGTTGGTCGTGGCGCCGGAAAAGAGGCCCACCGCGATGGGGGTCTCGATTCCAGCCAAGAAATGAATCAGGAGGGTGACAACCACCCCTCCGAGGATGATGCCGGCGGCCATCAGATTGAGCGGCAGCCCCTGTCGGCGGAGCGAGTCAAAAAAGCCGGGGCCCACCTGGATCCCGATGGAGTAGACAAAGAGAATCAGCCCGAACTCGCGGGCGAAATCGAGTACCTCCGCGTTGATCCCGAGCCCGAAGTGGCCAAACAGGAGCCCGGTGAACAGGACGCCAGCAATGCCCAAACCGATGCCGGCCACGCGCAGGTGACCCAGCGCAAGCCCCGTCCCCGCCACCAGGGCCAGGATCAGGATCGCGTGCGCGATCGACTCTCCCCAAATCAGCTCCAACAACCAAGACATCCGATCTCTTCTCTCTTCCCGTGCACCCCTCAGACCCCAGCCGGCCGATAGTGATCGAGCACCTTCCCCGTGCCGCGCTCCACAAGCAGCAGCACCGCGCGCTGGGCCGGCACATCCACCGGGATCGCGACGCGATCCGGACCATGGCGCAAAGTGACCCGGCATGCTGTATCGGTCTGCGAAACGAGCGCGTAGAGGACGACGCTCTCGAAACAAAGCGGGATCGCGAGCACGCCACTGGGTCGTGGCTCCATGTCGAACGGGCGCTCGACGCCGCTCTCCACGATGGCGGTCTCATACAGCTCCGCGAGCGGCTCCACATCGTCGGCCAGCTCAAGCGGCAAAGGCGAGAAGAGAAGCTGGCCCCGGCCATGCTTCAGCGCCATCACCTGGGGCGGATACCCCTCGATCACCGCCTTTTCCACCCACTCCGTCTTCGTCTCGCCAAAGTGGAGACGCACCGGGTCGCCATACAGCGAGAGGACCTCCTCACGGGCGACCGGCTGCGTTCGCGCGTGCAGCTCGAACGCCGACAGCCGATCGTGCCTCTGCCAGTAGCGGTCGCGGTCAAACGGCCCGGTAACAAGCAGGCAAGCACCCTCCTCGACACGGGAAAGGAGGGTCTCCCAGGCTTCCTGTTGCAGCACCCGCGGGGAGGGAAGCAGCATGAGCCGGGCACTCTCCAACTCTTGCAGGGAGTACTCGCCAATGGCCCGGAGAGGCATAGCGTTGCGGTAAACCAGCGTGCGGATGCACCGCCTGATGGCGAGAGCGGCCGCGTCGGGCGCCGAGAGGAGCCGCGAGGAAGGCACGACCATCGCCACGGGGGAGGGGAGTGGGTCGCCCATCCGCTGCTGGTTCCGCTCCAGGAAGGCAGCCATCTCCGCCACCACATTGAGCGCCGGGGTCGCGGTTCCATCGGCGCGCACCCACCCGGCGAAGAGACCGGCCTCTCCGAGGCGTCCGGGCGCCCAGGGCCGGTGAAGCACCCCGGCGGATCCGGTGGCCAGGGCCAGTGCCAGCATCCGCTCCACGCGATCTCGGACCGCCTCTTCCGTCGTCCGCAGCTCTCCGCCCAGACTCTCGCTGAGGTGGCCTCCCGCCATCGTCGTCAGGAAGGGGCGCCCGGCGGCTCTGGCCAGAACAGCTTCGCAGAGAAGATCCTCCTCGGTGCGAGCCGTGGGCGTGATCCCGAGATCGACCGTCGCCGGCGGTGAAGGAAGCGAAGGGATTGGGCTCGGGGCCTCAACGGCCGGACCGACCGCCGTGAGAGCACTCGCGCTGCCGTGAGTGCGGATCGCCTCGCGCATCTCGCGCAGCCAGCGCGTCTCTATCTCGCGAGCGAAGAGCCGGTAATCGAGCTCCTTCAGGCCGGGAGAATCATCAGCTTCTGCCCACGGCACATCCTCCGGCACCGTCAGCCCAAGCGGCTGATCGGTGGTGAGGCGCCATTGGGCGCGCAGCTCCATGGGGTCGCGCGCCGCGATCCAGTCGCGCCATGCCGCATTCACGCGGGCGTGGCCAAGCCGGTCGGCCGTGGCCTCTCCCCAGGTCGGGAGAGGGTAGGGGGTCTCATCGATCTCCCAGATGATCCCGGGAACGTGGCGGTACCGGGCGACAAACGCCGCGAGGAGGTCGCGCTCCGCGTCAAGGCGCCGGGGATCCACCAGGTCGCCCGCGTCATCCGGCGTGTCGCCTTCGGCCTCGAGCGGGGCAAGAATGACGAGAAGACCATGCGCGCGCGCGGCGGCGACGAACGCATCCACGGCCCGGAGGAGGCTCTCCTCAACCGGGGGGCAGTTCAGGCCCACTCGGGCCCAAATGGCGCGCAGGTTTACGCGCACCACCCGGATGCCAGCCTTGCGCATGAGGCGGAGTTCGCTGTCCCACCGATAAGGATCGCTCGTCAAGCCGGAGGTCACACCCTGCGGAGACGAGTGGACGGTGCCGATCACCGGCCCCGAGAGACCTTCGCAGCGCAAGTAGTCGCGTCCAACAGTGAGAGTGGGCTCTCCGGTGGCCTGCCTGGGATCCCAGACGTAGAACCCGCTGCGGTGGTGGCGGAACTCTGCCCGAGCCGCCGCAGGGAGGCGCAGTCGGGCGGCAAACTCGCGCAGCTCTTGGCTGGTCAGCGACGCCTCGATGACGTGGAGCCCTGGAGCGGGCGCCTGATCAAAGAGAGGCGCAGCGCACTCGCTCCATCGATAAGCCGGCCGGTCGGGAAACCCGATGGGGGGAAGCTCGCACGTCGCGCGTTTCCCATCTGGGGCGATGACCGTGACACTCGCTTCCTGGATGCCCGGCACGTTGCCGAAGAGAGAGGCGTGCACCTGGAGCCGGGGCACCTCACCGGGATAGTAGCAGGGGAAGGAAGCGCTCACGGCGAGATCGGAGGCGCCTTGGGCCGCGTAAAACGCGAGCCGGCGGATCATATCGAGCGGAATAGCGCCATCCAGGGCGGCAAAGACCCACCGCCCGCCGTGGAAGGGCCCGCCGATATGGTCTAGGGCGAAGACTGGCGCGGCGACCGGGCGTCCGGAGGTATCCAAGCCATAGAGAAGCGGGCGGAGAACCCTCTCGCCGGCGCCGGCCGCGCCCTCGCCGGCCAGGGATGTCACCGGCGCGAAGATCGCGCGCGCGCGTACCGGCTCGCGCACGCCAGTCAGGAGCGGCTCTTCCGGGGGCACATCCAGCAACGCGATGCGAGAAGGGTCCACGACGTGATAATGGCGGATGCCGATCGCCCGGTGGTAGGAGCTCTGCCGCGCCTGTCGCTTCCAGAGGACGTGCTCGCGCGCGCAAGGCACCCAGAAGGGCGCGCCTCCAAGGTTCAATAGGTTGCCACCCGAGTGCAGGTACACCTGAAGAAGCGGCCAGCCGAGGGCCGGAAACGCGGAACCGAACGGCAGGATGAGGAGGTCAACGCTCGGGATGCGCTCGAGCTCTGAGTAGCCCACGACATGGACGTCAAACCCGTCCAGCGCCCGCCGGATCCCGTTCAGCGCCAGGGGTGATGTATCTGCGGAGGGGAACCCCTCCTCCCAAAAAACGCCTATCTGAAACATTGATTCCTTCTAGGTGTATCGCAACGCGCGTGAGGCTACGCCCCGATCGACCCGGGGAGACCGGGGAAGCCAGGATGATGCGGCCTCGAAGAGACCAGCAGCACGTGGGGCACGCTCAGGCCCACCGCAAGTGTAGCACAGCCCCGGAAGAAAGGCAAGGCTCTCTCCACGCCGGCGCCGTTACCGCAGATTCCGAAGGCAAAGGAGTTCGCTACCCGGCGGGGAATCAGAGAGACGGGTGTCAGGGAGCAAGGGCAGGCGCCCGCGCATCCGGGAGGGGCGAGCTAGCCGTGGGAGATCCCCGGGGCCAGTGGCGTGCCCTCAATGATGCCCGCGAGAGATCCCAAGAGGAGGTTGGATTGTGGCCAAGACTTACAACATTGCCGTAATCCCCGGCGACGGCACGGGCCCCGAGGTCGTGGCGGAGGGCCTGAAAGTACTCGATGCCGCGGCACAGCGCTTTGGTTTCACCCTGGCGAAAACTTCTTTTGATTTTGGCGGCGACCGCTACCTGCGCACGGGAGAGACGCTCCCCGAGGGCGCCGTGGACGACCTGCGTCGCTTCGACGCAATCTACCTGGGGGCTATTGGGCATCCGGATGTGAAGCCGGGCATCCTGGAGAAGGGCATCCTCCTCGCGCTCCGGTTTGCCTTGGACCAGTATATCAACCTGCGTCCGGTCAAGCTCTATCCGAATGTGGACACCCCGCTGAAGGACAAGGGCCCCGAGGATATCGATTTCGTGGTCGTTCGCGAGAATACCGAGGGTCTCTATTGCGGGGCCGGCGGCTTCCTCAAGAAGGGCACCCCTGACGAGGTCGCCGTCCAGGAATCGATCAACACGCGCAAGGGTGTCGAGCGCTGTCTCCGCTACGCGTTTGAGTACACCCGCCAGCGAGCCAAGCGGAACACGCTCACCCTGTGCGGGAAGACGAACGTGCTGACGTACGCGTTTGACCTGTGGGCACGCGCGTTTCAAGAGATCGGCGAGCGCGACTACCCCGACATCAAGCGCGAGTACGCGCACGTGGATGCCACCTGCATGTGGATGGTCAAGAACCCGGAGTGGTTCGACGTGATCGTCACCGACAACATGTTCGGCGATATCATCACCGACCTCGGTGCGATGATCCAGGGCGGCATGGGAATCGCCGCAGGGGGCAACATCAATCCGGAAGGCGTCTCCATGTTCGAGCCGATCGGCGGCTCGGCGCCCAAGTACACGGGGCAGGGGGTGATCAACCCGCTCGCGGCTATCGCCGCCGGACAGATGATGCTCGAGACGCTTGGCGAGAAGGAAGCCGCGGCGAAGGTGGAGCAGGGGATCGTCCACACCTTGTCGAAGCTGAAGAGCCTCTCCGCGGGCAAGATGGGCTACTCCACCTCGGAGGTCGGCGATATGGTCGCCACCCACGTGGCAAGCAGCTAACAGCCGCGCACTGAAGCAGACGTAGAAAGGGCCCGGGAAGTGAAGTGATCTTCTCTCCCGGGCCCTAAATGCTTCTAGCCCTGAGTACTTTAGAGCGCGATGGTACCGCTAAAGACTTCTTCCGCCGGGCCGGTCATGTAAACGTGGTTGTCGCCTGCCCATTCGATCTGCAGGTCTCCGCCGGGCAGGTGAATGGTCACCTTCCGACCGGTGCGGTGGTTGAGCGCCGCCGCGACCGCAGACGCGCACGCCCCCGTACCACACGCCAGCGTCTCGCCGGCGCCCCGCTCCCAGACGCGCATCTGGAGCTCCTCGTTGCTCAGCACCTGGATAAACTCCACGTTCGTTCGCCGCGGGAAGAGGGGATGCCGCTCGATGAGCGGGCCGATCTTAGCCACAGGGAAGTGCTCGACGTCCTCCACAAAGGTGACACAATGCGGGTTGCCCATCGAAACCGCGGTGACCTCGAAGCGCTCGCCATCCACGTCGATCTTCTCGGCGATCACCCGGCTTCCGGCATCGCCACCCTCCATGGGGATCTCCTGGCGGGCCAGGCGCGGCTCACCCATATCCACACAGACCATCTGGACCTTGCCATCCGTGACGATCATCTTTGGAGCGATGATGCCGGCGAGCGTCTCAACGGTCACCTGGGTCTCGCGGGTGAGGCCATAGTCGTAAAGGTACTTGGCAAAACAGCGGATGCCGTTGCCGCACATCTCCGACTCGCTGCCATCCGGGTTGAACATGCGCATCCGGAAGTCCGCCACGCGGCTGGGGAGGACGAGGATGAGACCATCGCCGCCCACGCCGAAGTGGCGGTCGCATAGGCGCTGGGCCTGTGGGGAGAGGAGCTCCTCGGGAAGCTCCTCTTTAAAGCCGTCTACCAGGATGAAGTCGTTGCCGATACCGTGGTACTTCAGGAAGTTCATTGGATGTGGGCTCGCTCTCGGGATGCCGACTCGCTATTCATCGCGGGGATCGGCTTGGTGGGCACAACAGAGGCGATGGCATGCTTATAGACAAGCTGCAGCCGGCCCTGGCTCTCCAGGACGACTGTAAACTGGTCGAAACCGCGCACCATGCCTTTGATCTGCGCGCCGTTGATGAGGTAGATCACCACCCCCGTGTTCTCCTTGCGCACCTGGTTGAGAAAGGCATCCTGCAGATTCACCAGCGGCTTCGTCATGCCGGGAGCCTCCCGCCATTCACATCGCCTCGGGCGCTTGCGTCCCGCCGAGCCGGCCGGTGCAGACGAAACAGAAGCGAAGTGTGGTCTGTATGGTCGCGGTCAATAGGCATTTCCATCCACATCTGATGGCACCATTCTACACTATTCTCCGCCATTTTGGCAAGGGCACGCGCGGGCGATCTTCCTCGCCTCCGTGAGCGCGGGAACAACCGCTCTCAGACCGCCCTTGCGCTCGCTCGACCGGCGGGGCTACCCCCATCGTTCAGGCCACAGCCCCCCCCCGAGGGCAAAGTCAACATAAGAGACATTATCGGAAGTTCCAGGAGGAGGTCTGTGGCGTGCCGCCGAAGCCCACGAGCAGGACGCGTGAGGTGCCAGCACCGGCGCTGACCCCGTGCCTCTCTCCCCCCATGCCCTCGCGAGCGTGGGCGAAGAGATCGGCGCCCGCTGGATGGAGATGGAACATGAACAACCCGTATCAATCACTCGATTGGCAGCACGTGATCCGGGTCGCCTCGACCCCGCACATGCACCTGGCAGCGCCCTGGGAAAACCCGCCGCTGTCGCCGCGCCGGCGCCTGGAAAACGCGCGCCGGCATGGCCTGAGACACTTTCCGATCTCCAACTACTATCCCTCGGCGCCTTGCACGCCCAGCACGCGCTTGAGCGATTTCCGGCTGCGCCAGGCCTGGAGCACCACCCGCAACGGCGTTCCCGTTCCGGCGCCCATCAACTGGAACGAGCTCATCACGTGGCAGGACGAGCTCGAGGAGGAGTACCGCCAGCAACTCCCCTTCCAGGAAACCGACGTGCTCTTTCCCGATCTGCCGGCGGATATCCTCCTCAGCAAGAACGCGGAGCACCACTCCTTTACCAACTCCCCCTGCCACATCACCTGCCCTGGCTCGGCATTTTGCTCTGGAAACTTCGACGCCCGCAACCGCTTCCGATTGCGCGACCACGGCTACCCCACCGGGTATGCCGGCCCCTGGCAGGAGGGCTTCCGGGAGATGATCGAGCACCTGGAGTACCCAGATGGCGGCGGGATCGTCATCGCCCACCCGACCTGGAGCCACCTGACCGACGCGGCGGTGCTGGAGATGCTCGATTTCAGCCCGTGCGTCCTGGGCATCGAGATCTACAATGACGGCGTTGCCAGGGGCATCCGCGAAGGCCGCTACCCCTTGGAGGAAGGTGAGCCCGTTCCCGGCTACTCGACCCACATGTGGGATCGCATCCTCTCCACCGGCCGGCAATGCCTTGGCTTCGCCGTTCCGGACCACAACATCGGCGAGCAGGGCGATTGGCTCGGAAGAGTCGTCTTGCTGGTCCCCGAGTTCACAGAACAAGCCTGCCTCCGGGCCTACCGCCAGGGCCACTTCTACGCGTGCCTGAAGGACAGCGGGCTCGCCATCACGGAGTTCGCGGTCGACTCGCATGGCGTCTCGGTGGCTGCCAACGCGGTTGCGCGCTTCAAGTTCATCGTGGATGGCGCAGTCGCCGCGACGGCGGTCGGCCGCAGCGCCACTTACGACCTCCCACAGAAGAACGGAACACCGGACCTCACTTACGTCCGGGTTGAAGTGGAGGACGATTCGGGAGAGCGGTTGTTCGCTCAGCCGGTGATCTTCCGCGGCCCGGACGGGGGGCTCCTGCCGTAGCCGGCGAAGTCGGCCTTTTCCATGCGAAAAAACCTCATAAAGAGGTTTGGCAGGTGGAAGCGGTGGGAATACTCCACATAGAACGGACGCGCGGTTACCGCTACCCGCGTAGTGAAAAGCCCACACAGGGGTGCGTGCCGTTCCGCGAGACCCCATCATTGAGCACTGTGTAGTGTTCAGTGGGCGTGTGGTAACTGAGCGAAAAGCGGCTTGGGGGCAGCACTCTCTCTATTGCGAGTGCCTGCCCCCTTGTGGTGTGCCCCCCCCGGCGAAGAGGCACACGAACTCAAAGTCCGTCTGCTTCGTCATAAGGAGAGGAATGCGGGTCGTCAAGCAAGCCGAACGCGCGTGCGGGCACTCCAGTTGAGAACATCGCGCACGGCTGGCCAGGGTCAGGGTCTTGCTCCTGGAATACACGAATGCACCGGCAAGCAAGGCAGCGTGCCCTTCTGGGGCGGAACGCTCTAGCGCCGGGCACTTCCAAGAGCAGTGCTGAACCCGGTATTCCTCGACCGGCATCGCCGGCGCCGGAGGAGAATCGTGACTGCCGCGTTCGATAGCCGCGCCAAGCGTAGTATCGCTGTACGCCTGATTGCCGCCGGAGAATGGACCTCCGCCCAGTGGACCGCCCTATCGCAGATTGTTTACAATGATTGCGTGGGAATGCTCCCCGACGGCACGCTCATCACCCGCAAGCGCCCTCGTCGCAAGCTGCCCGACACCCTCTCCCTTGCCGAGGCCGCAGGCATCGCAGGGGTCCATCCGGCCACTATCCGCCGGTGGGTGAAGAGCGGGAAACTCACCGCATCCCCCGGCGAGAAGACGTCGACCATCCGCCGTGATGACCTCGAGCGCTTCCTCGAGCACCACCGTTCCGGGTAATCACAGAAACACGCGCTTTTCCTGAAGCCCCTATCGGCAGCTTTCTCAAGCGGCATGCCGGATAGGCGGCGGTGGCATCCCTGCCCCAGGCCGTGGGCCCATGAGGCTTGCTCTCGCCAGGAGATCCCGGATTGGAGGTGGAATAAAGAGCCAACGCGTGACTGATGGCCGTCGAAGGCCGTCAACAAACGTGTGCTTCCCCATTGGAGACCGATCAACAAGGAGCTACTGCCGAGAAATGCCACCCAAGCCTGCGCATCAAGCTCTCCCGGAGCGCTCTCACCGTCGCGCCTGTCACTGTGCCCGCATCCTGCTTGCCCTGCTCCTCCTATCGGTGGGAGGAGCCCGAGGCGTGGATGCCGAGGAAGCACTCGTGGTCGGCGCGCCGCGGTTGGAGGTGCGGATCGGCCGCGATACCGGCTCCATCCTCTCGGTGAAGGACCGGGAGACGAGCAGGGAATGGCTGGCGCCCGGCGGCGGAACCCGCCTGTACCAGATCGAGCTCCTCCGGCCCGGTCAGGACCCGCTGACGCTGGACCTGAGCGCCGCCACCGCGGTGAAGGCAAAGCGGACCGCCGAGGGAGCGCAGATTGTCGTAGAGAGCCACGGCGATATCGCCCTCGGCGTTCGCGTTGAATTCATCGGCGGGCCCGGCTGGGATTCCCTCCTCTGCCGCCTCTCCCTCCGCAACCGCACCGGCTATCCTATCCACGCGGTCCGCTTTCCCGTGCTCGCTCTCCCCGTCCGTCTGGGCGAAGCTCCCGGCGATGACCGTGTCTTGCTCCCCCTCTGCGATGGCCTGGAGATCCATCACCCGGAGGCCAACCTGCGCGGAACGCGCGCCGGCCAGTACCCCGGAGAGGCATCCATGCAGTTCCTCGCCTTCTACGACGAGGAATCCGGTCTCTACCTGGCCGCGTTGGATGCCGAGGGGCATCGGAAGCAGATCGGCGCCCGTCGCGCCGGCGAAACCGTTGAACCGGAGTTGACGCACTTCCCTGTCACTCAGGAATGGAGCGAGTGGACCCTGCCCTACCCTGTCTTCCTGGATGCGTTCCAGGGCAACTGGCAGAAGGCCGCGACCCTCTATCGCTCGTGGGCTGAACAACAGCCGTGGTGCCGGACGCCGTTGCGCAAGCGGAAAGAGATACCCGATTGGCTTTTCAACCCCGCCCTGTACTACGCCGTCTCACTGCGCGGTGACCTGCCGGAAGGAGGCAAAGGCGAGCGGGTCGCACTCGTTGCCAACCAGGTGGCCGAGTACCAGCAGGAGTTTGGCGCGCCGGTCGTGGCGATGTTGATGGAATGGGAGCAACACGGGCCGTGGATTGCTCCCGAGTATTTCCCTCCCGTGGGAGGCGCCGCGGGCTTCCAGGATCTAATCCGCGCTCTGAAGAAGGGGGGAAACCGCTCTCTTCTCTTCCTCTCGGGGCTGAAGTGGACTCTGAGGAAGAGCCACGCTGGCCTCGACTATGAGGATGAAGCCGATTTCAGGCAACAGGCCGAGAAGTGGGCCATCGTGGGCTTGGATGGGCAGCCACAGCGCTTCGGGAAGGTGGATGGTGACACCGGCGAGTATGCCCAGATCTGCCCGGCAACGCCCCTGGCACGCACGCTCTTGTCCAACGCGATTGAGCAGTGCCAGAAAATGGGCCTGGATGCCGTGCAGATCGACCAGATTGTGGGTGGAGGCATGCCCCCGTGCTATAGCCAGGCGCACGGCCACCCACCGGGCGGAGGCAACTGGTCGGCGCGCGCGGTCTATACGCTCTTTGAGCGGTTGCGCAAGGAGGCGCGCAGCCGCAACAAGGAGTTCGTCCTCCTGATGGAGGAACCCGGCGAATACTTCATCCCGGTTGTGGATGGCTACCACGCGCGCGACTACGCCGAGGGGCGGTGGCCGCGCAGTGGGTCGGGCGTGCGTGGCGTGCCCCTGTTCACTTACGTCTATCACGACTACTGCTTCGGCTATGGCGGTGATAGCGCGCCTCTCAGCCCATCTCCCAGCCGGTTCAGCGCCTACCAGCACGCCCTCAACCTGATTCATGGCAAGATGCCCGCGGGCGCAGTCTGGGGGCGGTGGCAGCCGCCGGCGGGCATTCACACCTCGCAGCGCTCGGTGTTGCGCGAGTCGCTCGCCCTGCTCGCCTCTCCGGCGGGCGAATTCCTGTTGAAGGGGAAGCGGCTCCCGGACCTGCCGATGCGCCTGCCGAAGCTCTCCCTCTCCCTGGTCCCCGCCGGCGCGAAGGCGCCAGAGGAGCGCGACTATCCGCGCGTGCTCAGCGCCAGCTACGAGCTGCCCGGCGGGCGTCTTGGCCATCTCCTGATAGCGATGGGAGACGAACGCGAGCGCCTCGATATCCCGATCAAGGCGTCGGGGCTCCCGGGCCAGCGCCTGCGACTCAACCTCTATCAGTTGGAGAACGGCAAGGTCACGCTCCAGAGCGAGACCGTCATGACGCCCTGCGTCTACCCGGTCAACCTGTCGCCCTTCTCCCCTGTTTTTCTGGAGAGCATCCCTGCCGGTTGGGAAATCCCGTGGTAGCAGGACCCCCGCCGCTGGCCTTGACGCGCCCGCCGGCTTCGTGTAGAATAAGCGCCGACACCCACGCAGAGGTGGGCCGGGAGGAGACACCGTTGGCTGATACATCGATCCGAGTCCTTACCAGCGCCCGTACCGCCCGAGTGCATCCTGTGGCACGCGCGCTGGCACTCACCACCCTCTTCGCCCTGCTGACCGCGACCGGCGCGCAGATCGCCCTGCGTGTGCCCTTCACTCCGGTGCCGGTCACCCTCCAGGTCTTCTTCGTGCTGCTTTCAGGGGCCCTTCTAGGCAGCCGCCTGGGCGCGTTGAGTCAGCTCCAGTACCTCGGTCTGGGCCTCACCGGGCTCCCTGTCTTCGCGGGCGGCACCACCGCCGCGACCGTGCTGGCCGGGCCCACCGCAGGCTACCTTCTCGGCTTTGTGGTAGCCGCCTGGATCGTCGGTCGGGTTGTGGAGAGCGCGCCCCGGCCGGGCGCCATTCGGATTCTGGCCGGCATGTCCATCGGAATGGTGGCCTACTATCTGCCTGGCACGCTCTGGCTGGCGCTGTGGCTGCACACGGTCAGCGGCGTTCCGGGGGTTCAGGCGCTCACTACCGCCGCGGCTGTCGGCACGCTCCCCTTCATCGCGGTCGACATCGCCAAGGCGGTCGTCGCCACCGGCATCGCGCGTGGCGCCCGCATTCGAAGGTAAGACCGGAATGCCCGCCCCTGATCGGGAAGGAGGGTTGGATGCATCCCTCCCCTACCCATCACGGGCGGGCACCAGGGACAAAACCCCACCCCATCCTACCGTGGAAGTGCCCGCGGCTGGCTAGAACGTCTGCCCCAGTGTGAAGTGGACCCGGAGCTCGTCGCCATAGCCAAAATCCAGGCGCAAGGGCCCCAGCGGGCTCAGGTAGCGCACGCCTAGCCCCGCGCCCAGCTGGAGGGAGAGGTCTCGGCTCTGGCGGAAGGCGGTGCTGAAGCCAGGCGCATCGGTGAACTGGAAGTCGCTGCCCCAGGCGTGCCCCACATCGAGGAAGGCAACGCCGATCAGACCGGTGCCAATGGGCCAGCGCAGCTCCGCGTTTGCCACGAACATGTGCTCCCCCCAGAAGCGGTCTTCGCGGTAGCCGCGCAAGGTGTTGGCTCCGCCCACGAAGTACTGCTCGAAGAAGGGAAGCTCGCCAAGCGATGTGCCGGCCATCGCCCGTAGCGCCAGCACCCGCGTGCGCTGGCGCGTGGTTTCCGAGAGGGCCAAAGCGCGCTCGCGGTCGATGGGGATGAAGACACGCCATTCGGCGCTAGGCTTGAGCAACGTACCCGACTCACCCTCGTCCGGGCCACGGCTCACCCAGCCCAGCTCCGCGGCAAAGTCGGTGTAGGTGCCGATGGTGGGATAGAGGAGCGAGTTGCGCCGGTCGATGATGTACTCGCCGCTGCCGGCCAGGAGCGAGCTATCCAGGCTGGGTATTCCGGGAGCCAAGAACTCCGGGGGCAGGTTGAACACCTGGACATCCTCGAACCGGCCGGAAAGCGATAGCGTCCTCCCCTGCCCCAGACTGCGGGTAGCGCCCACCTGCGCGCCGTTGTGCCGCTCGAAATAGCGTCCCGCATCCGTATCCGGGCTGATGAGAAGCCGCTGGGTGAACCGATACTCCACCGTGCTGAAAAGACGCGCGTTGTAGGCAATATTCTCGCCCAGGAGCGGGGTGGCATAGGCCACCTCCCCGCCGACCCGGCCACCAATCGAACCGATGTTGAGCAACACCTGAAGCCGCTCTGCCCGACCCCGAAAGTTGTTCTCGGTAAAGGCGATGCTCCCGACCAGGCTCTCCTGGGGGCTATAGCTCAGCCCAAAATTGAGCGCGCGCGACCGGCCCTCCCGCAGATTCCAGGTCACCAGGGCGTCGCCGGCGGCGTTGAAGCCCACTTCCGGCTCGATCGCCTCGAAGATGCCGAATTGCTGCAGGCGCACGAAGTCTCTCTGGAGCTGCTGCTCGTTGAAAAGATCGCCCTCCTTCAGGCCCAGCGCGCGCTCTACCACCTGCGGGCGAACGCGACGCACGCCCTCGATCTCCACCGCTGCAACACGCACCTCCCGGATCGGGATGGTGACCATTCCCTCGGGGGTGACCCTAACATCCCCCACCTGGGCCAGGTAACCACGCTCGCGGTAGCTGTTTTCGATGGCGCGCAGCCGGGCCGACAGCGCCTCCACATTCAGGAGTTGGCCCCGCTCCACCCCGACGATCTCTTCAAGCTCCGCGTCGGTGAGCACCGTATTGCCTTCAAACTGAATGCCGGCAATCCGAGGGTACTCCTCCACGACGTAGGTGACGCGGGCTCCCGACGGGGTGATCTCCACCTCGGGAGTGCCCACGTTTTGGAAGTAGCCGAGGTTGCGCAAGCGCACTACATCTCGCATCAGATCGTCGCGGGTGATCATCCGCCCCGGACGGGCGGTCACCACGGCCAGGATAGCATCCCGGCTGACCTGCCGGTTGCCCCGCACCTCGACCTCGGTCACCCGTACGCCCGCCTCCGGAATGGCCTCGATATCCCCGACGCCATTGGCCATGCCTGGAGCGCTCAGTGCCCCCAGCAACGCCGCCGTGAGAAACCACCAACGAATAACTTTCCTGCGCATGCGCACTCCCTTGGAACGAGTACGCGCTCTCGCGGGTCACAGAAGAGTAGGCGTCGCAATGCCCGAGGCGAGAACGCGCAGCTTTCCGGGTGCTTCCCCGCCGGAAGCGCCGGGTCTTTCCCGCTGCTTGAGCCGATTATACTTACCCCACCGGGCATGGGGGCAAACACGGCGCGCCTGCTTCGGCGAACGGTCGGTCGGATGGGCGCGCGATGCCCCTTGGGCCTGGCCAGCCAGGGCGAACGACGCTCTTCGGGCAAGAGACGCGGGGGATTGCCGTTGATCTCGCGGATTGTGCTATGTTATAATGGGCAAGTGAGAGGCTGCCGGCTTGCTTTGCGCGAGCGCCGGGAAGTGCTTGCATAAGCGAACAACCGCGACCGCCATGAGCACCCCATACACGCTGGAGACCAATCCGCGCGCCTAGTCGCGGTTTCAATCCGGTCGCCAGCGGGCCCGAGGGGATCTGCTCTTCGCACCGGCACATAAATGCGGCGGCAGTAGCTGTCCAGGTCGGGGCGCACGCCGGGGTGGTTCCGATAGGTAACATGGACGCCATCCGGTTCCCCCGTGGGAACAGGGAGGAGGGAGTGCATGGCATATGCCATCCAGACGGAGGGCCTCACCAAAGAGTTCGTGAGCGTCTCCAGCGCACGCGTGACTGTGGCCCTCAAGGATCTCACTCTCCAGGTGGAGGAAGGCGAGATCTTCGGATTCCTCGGCCCCAACGGGGCCGGCAAGACCACCACCATCAAGATTCTCTTGGGGCTGATCTTTCCCACTGCCGGCCGGGCCTGGGTCCTCGGCAAGGATATCTGGGATACGGCGGTCAAGTATGACCTCGCCTTTGTGCCTGACAGCCCCTACTTCTACGATTTCCTCACCGCCGAGGAGCTCCTCCGGTTCTACGGTGGCCTCTTCGGCCTCAAGGGAAGTATCCTCGATAAGCGGATCGAGGAGCTCCTGGAGCTGGTCGGCATGACGCATGCCCGGGGGCGCCGCCTGCGCGAATACTCCCGCGGCATGTTCCAGCGCGTGGGCATTGCTCAGGCGCTGGTGAACGATCCCAAGGTGCTTCTGCTGGACGAGCCCACTTCCGGCCTCGACCCGATTGCCCAGCGCGAGGTGCGCGACATCATCCTCAAGCTGCGCGAGCGCGGGAAGACGGTGCTCCTCTGCTCGCACCACCTCTCGGATGTGGAGCGCATCAGCGACCGCGTCGCGATTCTCAACCGCGGCAAGCTGGAGCGGATGGGCCGGCTAGACGACCTCCTTGCCGCGGAGCGCGTCGAGATCGCCGCAGAAGGGCTCTCGGAAGAGGCAACCCGCAAGATCACGGATCTGGCGGAGGAATCGAAGGTGATTGCCGGCCGGGTGACGGCTTATGATTCGCGCCGCGACGTGATCAACGCGATCATCGATACCATCCGCGGCGCCAAGGGCGAGCTCATCTCGGTGATCCCGCAGCGCCAAACGCTGGAGGACCTCTTCGTTCGCATCGTTCAGCAGGAGGAGCCTGCGGCAGTATCGGAGGAAAGCCGATGAGAATCAGCGCACTTGCCATCACCACGTTCCGCGAGGAAGTGCGGCGCAAGGTCTTTCTCTTCCTTCTCCTTTTCGCGGGCGTGATGATTGCCACGTCGTGGATCTTCAGCTTCTTCACCGGAAGCGAAGAGCTGAAAGTTGTCAAGGATATGGGCCTCACCTCCATCACCCTGGCTGGCGTTGCCATCGCCATGGTGATGGGGATCCGGATGCTTCCCGGGGAGATGGACAAGCGCACGATCTACACGATCCTGTGCAAGCCCGTCACGCGATCCGAGTACTTGATCGGCAAGTTCCTGGGTGGCGCGCTCACGCTGGCGGCCAACACCGTGATCATGGGCCTCGTCTTCCTGGTCGTTGTCTTCATCAAGAGCAAGCAGCTCGACCAGGCGATGGACTTCCGTCTGACCTACCAAATTGTCCTGGCCTACCTTCAGTTCTGCGTGCTCCTCGCGCTGACGCTGATGCTCTCCACCTTCGTGACGCCGGTCATGAACGGTTCCATCTCGCTCTTTGTGCTGATCGTAGGGAACCTTTCCGACACCATCGTGGACATCATCAACATGTCGAAGAGCGCCGTGGTGGAGATCGGCCTGCGTATTCTCTACTACCTGGTGCCCAACTGGCAGCACTTCAGCGTGCAGGATACGCTGGTCCGCGGTGAGGAGGCGGTGCCCCTCCTCTACGTTCTCAAGATCGCGCTCTATGGCATCCTCTACACGGCCATACTGATGGTGATTGCCACGCAGGCGTTCCGCAACCGGGAGGTATAAGATGCGGCCCCCAACGAAAACCTGGCCGTGGCTGCTGATCATCCCGTTGCTCCTTCTCGTCGCGGTCACGGACAGGAGTGTTTACGAGCAGAACCTGAAACGCGACCCCGTGACGAAGGAAGTGCTCTACGACTCGAACGGGCGTCCCAAATACAACTATCGCCCGATGAACACGCTGATCCTGCACCAACACGGGGAGACAAAAGTGGGTCTGGGCTCGTTCCAGAACCTGATCCCCGCGGTGCTCCTGGGGTTCAAGTCCGCCCTGGCCGATATCCTTTGGGTGAAGGCGGATGGCTACTTCCACACCGGGCGCTATGAGCGGATCATGCCCCTCTGCCACCTGATCACATGGCTCGATCCCAAGTTTCTGGAGGTGTACATCATCGGTGCCTGGCACATGGCCTACAACTTCATGGACAGGCGCTACATCCCCGCGGGCGTCGAGTTCCTCGATAAGGGCATCCATAACAATCCGGACGAGGCAGAGCTGCGCTTCGAGCAGGCGAATATGCTCCACGACAAGGCGCAGGACTTCGAACGGGCAGCCGAACGCGCGCGCGAGGCCAACGATATGAACCTCCAACCTGCGGGCAAGCGACACTTGCTTGCCCACGCCCTGGAGAAGGCCGGCCGCATCGATGAGGCGATCATGGCCTGGGAGGAGTTCATCCAGGAGGAGGAGGCCGCCGGGAACTGGCAGATGGCCAACGTCTCCCGCCATAACCGCGACCTGACGATCTGGCGGCGTGAGGCCCGCAAACTGCGCGCCGAGGATCCGCTGCACGTGGAGTTCGACATCAAGTGGAGCGTCCCCAAGCGGCGCGTCGTCCGCATCGAGGGCACTACGAACCTCCCAGAGCTGACAAAGGTGAATGTCCAGCTCCGCGATAAGGGCTACGAGCAGATCCTTCGTGACCACCCGCAGGTGCTGTGGCAGGTGGCCAACACCTCGCTCTACTGGGACAACTTCACCGTCAAAGATGGCAAGTGGTCCACCTGGTACAAGAGCGGCAACCTCATCGTGGATCGCCTCGACCTGGGCTCCGAGCCCGCCAAGTATCCCCTCAGGTCAGATGAGTACGAGGTGGTGATCACGGTCAACCCGCGTACCGAGCCGATCATCGTGCAAGATATCACGGGATGGGACGGCGAGGGGATCACCGGCCCGCATGTGCAGGAGATCGACGGCGTGCGGATGATCCGCAAGGTGTTCACCATCACCCGTGATGAGCTCCTCGGGGTAACGCAGGTGACCCAGGCCAACTAGCTGCCATGCAAAATGGGCGTGGCCGGCCCCAGGGGCCGGCCACGCCCATTTTAGTCACACCGGGTTACCCGAAACGCTGGGGCACGGCCGCGAGAATCACCGCCGCGGCTGCCTGAGGCTCCAGGTGCTGCGTGTTGATCACCAGGTCATACCCGGTCAGATCATCAATCGCCTTGTCGAACAACGCGCGGACGAACTCCGCGCGCTCCCGGTCAGATCGGCGGCAAAGCCGCTCCGCCTCGCTCTCCGAGATTCCCTCGCGCAGTGCGACCCTCTCTACGCGCTGCTTCATGGGCGCAATGATGCGCACATTCAGCGCGTCGGGGAGCAGCCAGTTCGTGCCACGGCCGATGATGATCGCGTCGCCGAGGCGTGCGATGGTCAAGACCACTTCCGCCAGGTGGCGCCGGTAGCCCGCCTGCTCCATACGCTCGCCCAGCAGCTCGTCCACCATGGCGACGATTTCCGAGTAGGCGCGCTCGTCCACGCTCTCCACCATGCGCATGCGCACCTGGGCCGAGCGAGCAATCTCCTCCACGATCCGCCGGTCCCAGATCTCCCAGCCTGTTGCCTCGTGGAGGTGTCGCGCGGTGTCACTACCGCCACTCCCCAGCTCGCGTGAAAGGGTGACTACACGCCGCATCGCCTCCTGGGTGGAGGCAGGCATCTCGCCGCGGCGCCGCTGAGTGAGTTGCCACTCCTGAATGCGGCGCGCTACCAGGTCGTCGAACTCTTCTCCCACGATCCGCATCGCACCCTCCCTTCCTCGCTGGACCCGCTTGGAGGCCACGATTTCAGGGGATCTCACGGCACGATCTTGTAGCCGACGCCACGGATAGTGAGGATGTGCCGCGGGTGGCCGGGGTCCTCCTCGATCTTCTCGCGCAGCCAACGGATATGAACGTCGAGAGTACCGCGTTCGACGAAGTCCGCCTCGCTCCAGATCTCCGCGTAGAGATCCTGGCGCCGGTGAACCCGTCCCGGATGGGTGATCAACACCCGAAGGAGGTCAAACTCCTTCGGGCGCAGTTCGACAGGCCGGCCATGCACCTCGACAGTGCGGGTGACGGGGTCTAGTACGATCTCTCCTGCGACCAGTTGTCCCTGGGGCTCCTCACCTCTCTCCTGGTCACGAACACGAGCGCGCCGGAGAGCCGCTTTCACCCGGGCCAGCAACTCCTGAATCCCGAACGGCTTGGTGATGTAATCGTCGGCCCCCACCTCGAGGCCGACGACTTTGTCCATTTCACTGTCACGGGCGGTGAGCATCAGGATGGGAACCGTGCTCGTCCGTCGCATGGTGCGGCAGACGGCCAGCCCGTCCGTGTCTGGCAGCATCAGATCCAGCAACACCAGGTCTGGCTCGCGTTTCGCGAAGGAGTCGAGCGCTTCTTTGCCAGTCCGAGCGATCGTCGTCTGGTAGCCTTCTTGCCGAAGGGTGAAGGCAAGACCATCGGCAATGCCCTTCTCATCCTCGACAATCAGTATGCGGCTTGCCATAATGACCTATTCAACCACGATGCCCATCCGCTCCTTCACCTGGCGTACCGTCTGTTCGGCCACAACCCGGGCGCGAGAGGCGCCCTCACGCAGAATGCGGATCACCTCGGCGTCATCCAGGCCCTCGTAGCGCTCCTGGAACGGCCGGAGGTGCTCGATGATGACGTCCGCGAGATCGCGCTTGAACTGCGCATAGCCCACCCCACGATACCGCTCCTCTAGCTCCGAAATGGGGATGCCGGACATCAGGTGGTAGATGGTGAGGAGATTCGAGAGCGCCGGCTTCTCCTCATGGTAGAGAATTTCGCTCCCGGAGTCGGTCACCGCGCGGTTGATCTTCTTCCGGATCACATCCGGGGTATCGGTGAGCGCGATGTAGTGGGCGGGCCGCGGGTCGCTCTTGCTCATCTTGCGGGTCGGGTCACCCAGGCTCATGATCCGGGCTCCCACCTGGCCGATGAGCGGTTCAGGAACGACAAAAGTCTCGCCAAAAGCGTTGTTGAAGCGAATCGCCAGGTCGCGGGTCAACTCGATATGCTGCTTCTGGTCCTCGCCCACGGGCACGAGCTGCGTGCGGTAAAGGAGAATATCGGCCGCCATCAACGTCGGGTAGGTGAACAGTCCAACGCCAACATTCTCGCCCTTGGTGCCAGACTTGTCTTTGAACTGCGTCATGCGGCTCAGCTCCCCCATGTACGTGAGGGTGCCGAGTAGCCAGGCGAGCTCCGTATGCTCCTTCACATGGGACTGGATGAAGAGGATGCAGTGCTGGGGATCCAGGCCGGCCGCCAGGTAGGTTTTTGCCAGGTTGATCGTGTTGGCGCGCAGCGCCTCGGGATCCTGGCGCACAGTGATGGCGTGCAGGTCGACGATGCAAAAGTAGTTGAACGTTTCGTGCTGCAGGCGCACCCAACGTTGGATCGCGCCCAAGTAATTCCCGATATGGATCACGCCCGAGGGCTGAATGCCTGAGAAAACAACCTTCTTCATGGTGCCTCCGACACAACTTGTTTTCGCTTGATGCCACGCATCCCCATCAGCCATGTATCGAGAGCCCGGCCCAGGGAGAACGCGATCAGGAGCGCAAGCTCCGGCATCTGTTCCAGCGACAAGATCAACCACTGCATCAGCAATCCCGCGTTCAACGCCTGCAGCGCCCCGGGCAACAGCAACAGAAGGAGCGCGCCCGCCGTCACCGCACCCACGATCACCACCACGGCGCTCACGAACAGGACCCACTCCACGCGGTAGCGTCGCGCCTCCTGTGGAGGCGCCAGGCACACCAGGTACTCCGCCAGCAACTCGCGAACGCGGTGGAACTCTTCCCTGGATGAAAACACCATCACCGTGAGCGGGAACCAGGGCCGCTTGCGCGAGTAGACCCGCACCACGCCCGCCGCCGGATCGGCGATGGCATGGGAGATCTGCCGCCAGGGCACGAACGTCATGGGGGAGGTGTGAATGCCGCGCGGGGTGATCGCCTTCGCATCCGGTGTTCTGAGAGGTTGGCTTAAGCCCGCGCTCACCGCCGCGGCCACAATGGCGCGCCAGACCAGGTCCGCCGCGTAGAGCGTGCCAGCCACCTCCCCCGGGTGGATGAGCGCCACGATCACCATCGCCGCGACCATCGCGGCTACGACGGTGCCGGCGGGAAGCATCCAAAGCAACTGCCACCAGCCAGCCGCCAGCGCGAGCGTGCCGCGCCGGCGCACGCGTTGGAAAAGCGCGCCCTCGGGAGGCCAGGTCGCCCACGCGGTGAGGTCGCCCTCGGTGAGGAACCACCCCATGACAAACCCAACCCCCATCGCCAGCACCTGGAGCCCGACGCGCAGCCGCCCGCTCGCGACCTCCCAGTATACCGGCTGATGTTGAAGCAGAAGGACGACGCCCAGTGCCAGCAGCCAGGGCAGACCTCTTGCCAGAAAGGCTTGCCTGCTCCGTGGACGCCTTCGCGCAACGCGCTCGTCCACGGGTGCTCCCAGTGATTCCATGGTCCGCCCGCTGCCCCTCTACCGGAAAAGAGTGTCGCTCAAACGACAACGGCCACAGGCGCTCCTGGCTGCCTGTGGCCGGAAAGACCTCTCCTACCGGACCGGCGTTCCTGCCTACCGTCCCCGGAAGCCCGGCGCAAGGACCCGGGCGGCGCGATCCGGCCCGTCGGCCCATCGCATACTGAGGTATTCTAGCATAGGCATGCCGCCCTGTCAAGGCAAGTTTCCCTCGCCCGCACGGTTCCCATTCCTTCCAATCTATGCTAAAATGAGATGGGTCGCCCGAGCCTCTCCTCTGGCTGGAGAAACCACTCGCGATCCGCTCTTGATATACGCGCCGGTGGCGGACACCTTTTCCCCTCCCCGGCGCCGACAGGGAGAGCTGATAGTGCCCATCCATTCCATCTTTGTAAACCGCGCGGACGACCCAGAGGCCGTCACGCTGCTTGCGCGCCTGCGCGCCCAAGGCCATACACGCCTGGAGGGTCTCACCATCGAGCGGGTCTACCGCCTTGAAGGCGATGTGGACCCCCAGAGTCTGATGCCGCTTTTCGTCAACCCCGTCTTCGAGCGCGGCACGCCGGAGACAGTGCTCGATCCGGCAGCCGGGCCAATCGTGGAGATCGGCTATCAAAGGGCCGTTACCGACCCAGAGACGCCATCCATTCTGGATGGCGCCCGTGCCCTGGGCGTGGACACGCTCGTCTGGGCGCGCCTGGCCCACCGGTATCAGTTCCTCGGGATCGACGAGGCCGAGGCCCGGCAGATCGCCGAGGAGGCGCTCTACAACCCGGTGGTCCAGGAGATCGTGCCCGCGGATCGCGTTTGGGACTCCCTGCGCCCCACAGGCACCCCGGAGCCGGTGCGCCGCATCTCGTTCGCGGGGATGTCGGAGGCCGAGCTACAGCGCGCCTCGGAGGAGAACTCGTGGTACGCTCCCACATGCCAGATGCTCGCGCTTCAGAAATATGAGGCGGAGCAAGGCCGGCCGTTCACGGATGCCGAGGTGGAGATCGTGGTCCAGAGCTGGAGCGACCACTGCTACCACACCACCTGGAAGAGCCTGGGCCTCTTCCAGAAGCTGATGGATGCCACCCGGCGTATCAACCACCCGCTCGTCGTCTCCGTCTTCAAGGATAACGCCGGCGGCATGCTCCTCACGGACGACTGGGTCATCACGATCAAAGGCGAGACGCACAACTTCCCGAGCGCCATCGCCACCTTTGGCGGCGTCGCCACCAAGCACGGGGGCGTCATCCGCGACACCCTCGGGTTTGGCAAGGGAGCCACGCCCATCGGCGGAAGCACGGTGATGGGCACCATGGACCCGCGCCTGCCGGACGCGGACGTGCCTGCCGGCGCGCTGCACCCGGGGCACATCGTGCGCGAGTCGATCCGCGCCACGGCCTACTATTGCAACCCGATGGGCATCCCGATGATGTACCCGGTCTACCGGTCGCATACGGGCTACCCCAAGTGCCTTGCCCTTGGCCACTCCCTCGGTCTCGTTCCCCGAGAGTATGCCACGAAGGAACGCCCCCAGCCCGGCGACGCGATGCTCCTGCTAGGCGGGCGCACCGGGCGCGACGGCCTGCACGGCGCGACGGCCAGCTCGGCACAAATGACCGGGGAGACGGCCGAGAAAGAGGCTGCCGCCGTCCAGATCGGCCACCCGATCATCGAACGGAAGTTCATGGAGGCGATCCCCCACCTGCGCGATGCCGGCTGTCTGCGCACCATCACGGACCTGGGCGCCGGCGGGATCTCCTGCGCTGCCGGCGAGATGGGCGAGCACACCGGCGTGCGTCTTGAGCTCGACCGCGTGCCTCTAAAGGACCAGAGCCTCACCGCCTGGGAGATCCTCCTCTCGGAATCGCAGGAGCGAATGCTCGCCGCCGTGCCGCCCGAGAAGCTCGATGTCGCTCTGGAGATCCTCCGCCGCTTCGATGTGGAGGCCACGGTCATCGGTCACTTCACCGATACCAGGCGCTACGAGGCGGTCTGGCGCGGCGAGGAGGTCGTCAACCTGGAGATGCACTTCCTGTGGCGGTGCTGCCCCATCGAGCCCGCGGAAATCCGGCCACCCGCGCGCCTGCCTGGCCAGGAGTCGGAAGCACGCGTAGGCCGTTTGGCCCCCCAGGAAGTCACCCAATCCAGCCTGGCGGAGGCGCTGGAAGCCGGAAAAGCGGTCCTTGCCCATTACCACTGCTGCGACCAGTCGCCCGCAGGATTCCAGTTCGACTCGACGGTGCAGGGGCGCACCGTGATCGGGCCCTACGCCGGGGTCACAGGCCGAATGCCGACCCACGCCTTCGTTTCGGCGCCCGTGCGCGGCGAAAAGGTTGGCGCGGTGAGCACCATCGCCTACAATCCCTTCTATGGGGAGCTAGACCCAGGGGGAATGGCGCGCCTGATGATGATTGAGGCGATCTCGCGCGCGGTGGCCGTCGGCGTGGATCCGGAAGCGATCACCCTGTGCGACAACTTCTACACGCCGAAGGCAACCCCCGAATGGAACTGGGCGCTGGTGCAGATGGTGGACACGATCTCCGACCTCTCCGTGCGCCTGGGGACGCCCTTCATCTCCGGCAAGGACTCCAGCTCCGGCACGTTCCGCTCTTCCGATGGCCGCTCTATCGATGTGCCGCTCACCTTCGTGGTGGCAACGATGGGCCGGGTGCGCGATGTGACGCGCCTCGTGACGAAGCCACTGAAGCGCGCGGGGAATCACCTGGTGCTGCTTGGCCGCCTCGATCCGGAGCGTCTCGGTGGCTCGGTCCACCTCGATTGCCAAGGCCAGCGCGCGGGCGTTTTGCACGACTTCGGCCAGGAATGGGCCGCGGGTCTGAAAGAGAGCTGGGCACGGCTCCACGCGCTCACCCTGCGTGAGGAGAACCCGGTGCAAGCCGCCGCGGCGATTGGCGAGGGTGGCCTCTTTGCCCGCCTCTTCGAGATGGCGTACGGGGGCGGTTTGGGCGCCGCAATCGATCTCGCCTCGCTCGGGCAGGGCCCGCTGGAGGGACGTCTCTTCGCCGAGGCTATCGGCGCCTTTCTCCTGGAGGTGGACGCCGGCACCGATCCGGCGCTCCTCTTCGAGGGGCTGGAGTATCGCGTGATCGGCAGAGTCATCCCAGACCCGGAGATCGAGATCCGCGCTGGCGGCCACGCGGCACGCGCATCGCTCGCCGAGCTCGAGGAGGTCTGGAGCGCCCCGTTCCGAGAGGTGGTCGGGTAACCCTGGCCGGCCGGCAGAACGGGTAGGGATACCCATTGAATCAGGGTTGGACGAGAGAGGGGGCGGCCTTGCTGCCGCTCCCTCCCACTCTCCGCTCTAGGGAGGTGCAAGATCGTTACGCCAAAGATTGGGGTGCTGTATGCCCCCGGCATCAACTGCCATGAGGAGACGGCCTTCTCCGTCAATCACGCGGGTGGCCGAGGAGAGATCGTGCTTCTCGCCGATCTGCTGGAGGGCAAGGGCCGGCTGGATGACTATGCCGGCCTGGTAATCCCGGGGGGCTTCTCCTACGGCGACCACCTGGCCGCGGGGCGCGTCCTCGCTATTCACCTCATCGCCCGGCTCAAGGAGGAGCTACGTGCATTCACCGCGTCGGGCCGGCCCGTGCTCGGGATCTGCAACGGCGACCAGGTGCTGATGGAAACCGGCCTCCTGCCCAATGGGAGCGTCGGCGAGCGCGCCGGCGCGCTGACACAGAACCGCTCGGCGCGCTTTGAGAGCCGCTGGGTGCGCCTGCGGGTGCAGGAGACCGGCAGTTTCTGGACGCGTGGCCTGGAGGGGCGTATCCTGCGCATCCCGGTGGCCCACGGCGAGGGCCGTATCGTGCGCACTCCCAACGCGCAGCTCGTGCCCGCGTTCCTCTACGTGGACTCCGAGGGCAAGCCCACCGAGGAGTATCCCGATAATCCAGCGGGTTCACCTGGTGGCGTTGCCGGGCTCGTCGATCCCTCTGGCCTGGTGCTTGGGCTCATGCCCCATCCGGAGCGCGCGCTGCTCCCGGCGCACGGCTCTACCGACGGCCTTGCCCTCTTCCAGAACCTTGTCTCCTACTGCGCTACCCTGTAGCACCTCGCGCGTTCGCCACCCAGGCACGCGGAGCTGGTCATCCTGAAGGGGGCCTCTCTTCCAGCCTGCGGTGGCGCTACGCGTGGGCGCGGCGAAGGTGCGGGTAGCTATAGCCGACGCGATAGAGTTGGCCGGCCTCGGTGCGAATGGTCAGCGTTTTAAGGTTCACGCGCACCACCTGGCCGCGATGCGCCACTCCCGCCGCGTCCACAAACTCGACGGCGACCCCTGGATGCCAGGGAGTGCCTCCCGCCGGCTCCGGGAGCTCCTCCTCAAGCGGAGCAATCTGCGCGTAGGAGATCGGTACCCGGTATACCCTCTCGCCATCGCTGGCGGCAATCGTGTAGGTGCGCTGGTTCACACGCCGGACGATTCCCGTCACCCGCTGCCCCTGGCGGTCGGTAAACTGCACCGCGTCGCCCGCCGAGAAGGAGGGCGTTGCCGGCATGAGAGGCTCGCCATCGGCTCCGCGAAGGCAGGCGTGCCGGGTGGATGCCTCGCCCGCCGCGGCATGGCGCAACACCTCCTGTTCGTTGCCGGGGAAGAGCCCCTGCTCCACCGCGGCCTGGAGCACCGCCTGGTAATGGCGTTGCCACTCGCGCCCATGCGGCGGGACTGGACGCCGCCGGGCCTGGCGCATCGCTAGCAGATGTGCCCACTCATGGAGGAGGGTCAAGAGGAGATAGGGCTCCGGACGGTCGTTGCAGGGCAGGCGCACCCTCGCCTGGCCATCCGCGTAGATCGCCTTCCCATGGAAGGAGCGGCGTTCATCCACGAACTCGTAACGAACGCCCTGGTCCAGGGCAAAGCGCCTCGCCAGCTCTTGCACCTCGCGCGAGAGGAGCAGGCGCCTATAGGCCGCATGTACCCCACTCGCATCACTCATCCTCAATCACCGTGCCCTGACGGTCGATCTCCAGGTGGAGGACGCGCCCGGTGAGGCCCTGCCCGGTCCCAGCCCGCAGGAGGGCATCAGCTACGGCTTGCCCGCCGTCATCCACGAAAGCGGCAATCGTCGGCCCGCTACCGGAGAGCGCCGCGCCTCTCGCACCCGCGTCCAGCGCGGCCTGAATCAGATGGGGCATCTCTGGATACCCTCGGGTGCGGTAGGGCTGGTGCATGCAATCCTGCATCCCGATGCGCAACAGGTCCCAGCGTCCGGTAGCCAGCGCGGCAGTCGTCAGCGCGGCCCGGCTGAGTGTGAAGACGGCGTCGGCACGCGAGTAGGTATCGCTCAGGTGCCGGCGCGCGGCCCGAGTGCTGATCTCGAAATCGGGGATGTAGAGGACAACCGTCAGCCCCTCTGGCACTTGCACTGGCGCATAGCAGACGTGCGCCTCGTCCATGGCGCTAACCGCCAGTCCCCCAACCAGACAAGGAGTGACGTTGTCCGGATGGCCCTCAAACGCGGTCGCCATATCCACGAGCTCATCGCGCCCAAAGGGATAGCCGGCGAGCGCGTTGGCAGCCACGAAGCCCGCGGCAATCGCGGCGGCGCTGCTTCCCAGGCCACGTGCCAGCGGGATGGCATTGGTCTGGCGCAGGTGCACCGGCGGCAGCGGCCGCCCGAGGCGCTGATAGAGGCAGCGCATGGCGCTCAGAACCACGTTGGATTCGTCAGTGGGAATTGCGTCCGCGCCCTCACCAGTGACCTCGACCTCCGTTGCGCCTTCGGGACGCTCCTCGACCTCCAGCTCATTGTAGAGCTGAAGGGCCAGACCCAAGGAATCAAAGCCGGGGCCAAGGTTAGCCGTCGTTGCCGGCGCACGCACACGCATCTCTCTCTCCTCGCCGCGCTGTGTACACCGCTCCGGGCCGGTGCTTCCGCCCGGCCCGGAGCGACTGGTCGATAGACGAAAGGGCATCGCCCTCCTGGAAGCGCTCCCCCGGAGCGCTAAGGGAGCCCTCACCCAGAGGGGAGGGCAGCGGCCGGCTCTTCACGCGCGGTCACCTTTCCCTCCCGCAGTAACTCCTCTACATCCCGGTTCAGCGCCTTCAGAACGGCCTCGCCGCCCCCCACGAGACGCGACTGGATCACGCCCTTCTGATCCACCAGGACGAACACCGGGGCGATGATGATCCCGTAGGCGTCATTCAGCGAGAGCTTCTCATCCACCAGGTGGGGGAAAGTGATCTTTCGGCCCTTCAGCCACTTTGCGAGCGGCGTTGGCTTCATGCCGTCCGCGCTCACCCCGTAGATCGCGAGTGGCTTCCCTTTATAGCGCGCCCGCAGCTTCTCGATCGCCTTCAGATCATCCTGGGTAGAGCACCCATCCGTGGACCAGAAGACCAGGAGCAGATTCTGTTTGCCCTTCAGGTCCGCCAGTTTTACCAACTTGCCGGTAGTATCTCTTGCGGTAAACGCTGGCGCCCGGTCTCCCCGCCGCGCGGGCGCGGCGTGTGCCTGCGCGGCCAGCGCCACCACCAAGAAGGCTACCAAGCCTTTCCACATCTCGGCCTCCCTCATAGTCCGACACGGGCATGCCTACCGTCCTGGTACGTAGACAAGGCATACGCGCGATCGGTTCCCGCGCGTATGCCTTGTCGCTGCAAATCCCTTGTCTTTAGGCCTGCCGCCAGCCTCTTTCAGAAGCCCATGGCCGTGGGAGGAACTACCGGACCGCCAAGTTGGTAGCCGGAACCGACACCCATCGCGGGCAACGCCGGCGGGCCGGCCATCATACCGGCTTCCATGCCCGGCTCCATCCCCATGCCCGGCGCGCCTCCCATTCCGGGCGTGCCCCCGCCCAGCTGGGCCACTCGCTTGGGCGGCGCGGGCATCTTGCTGCGAATCACGCGCGCGCTCTTCAGCGCCGCGGACGCCTTGGCGACCCCCTGTTTGGCCCGCGCCTGTGCCTCGGGTTCATACTTCAGGGCGTCGCGGTAGGCGGCCAATGCCAGGTCATAGGCCTCAATCCTCATGAAGACATCAGCCATGTCAATCGATTTGACTGCCTTGGAGAGGTCGGCCGCCGGATCGTCCCCGCAGGGCGCTGCGCCGCTGGAAGCGGGCGCGCCGCCACCCGGGCCACCCATCTCCATCCCTGGCGGGCCACCACCCGGCCCCATGTCCGCTGGCATTCCTCCTGGCGGGCCACCTGGATCGGCGGGCCCGCCGGGCTCCATGGCGCCACCAGGCTCGCCAGCGCCGCCCGCGGGCGAGGCCGATGAGTCCTCTTCGCCACCGCTGCAGCCAACAGCAGCGAGGGCCACCATGAGCGCGATTAGCAGGAGTAGCATTCGTTTGAGTGACATCTATCGCACCCCCGGCTGGCAGGATGGTAAAGAGCCAGCCACGCGCATTATTCTACACGCGTCCTCCTGCGTCCTTCCGGAGCGCAAAAAGCACGGCTGGATCACGGCGGCGCGGGAGCGGCATCACGGGCTGCCAGCGAGTCAATCACGAAGCAGACGGCGCACGTCGCGCTCACCTTGCCGGCGCCGGGATCCTCCAGAAACCGCCGCGCATCCTCCAATGAGACGACCGGACAGGCGCGGTGGGCATCTGCGACGCCTACCGCACGCACGACCAGCGGGCGGGCGCCTACACGCGGGTTCTTCAGCGCCGCCTGGATGCTTCCCATGTAGCCCACCACCCCCACGTCTTCCGCATACTCCGCCGAGGCATGGGCTCCGTTATACACATCACGGAGCGCGGCATCGAGCAACCGCGGGCTCATGGCGGTGCGCACGTGAAGCCCCCGGGTATCCACGATCAGACCGGTAAAGGGGCCTCGCGCATCCGGTGGCGTCAGCAAGCCAGCCTCGGGCGTCGGCGGCAACGGGGGAAAGGTGCGCACCTGAGCCGGATCCGGCTCTACGAAGCGTTGCCCGGACGCGGGCGCCTGTGCGCCGGTCTTGGCTTCCGTCGCCCTGGGCAGGATCAACTGAAGCACCACCTGGTAGCGGCCGCCACTGACGGGCCCTGCGGCGATAACCTGGGCGCGCTTCACGAGAGCGGCCAACTCGGCGCCGCCCGCAGGGATCGCATACATGCCCCCATCAGCTGCCAGCCGGCTAAGAAGCTTTTTCAGGTTCCCCTCAGCCACGCGCGTCGCGGAGCTCTTCAGCTGGGCCGCAGTGGCCTTTTTCGATGCCGGCACCGCCGCCGTGACGCGCACATTCCCCTTCGACCAGTCAACGCGCGCGCCGAGATCGGCCACCACCTGGAC
>JAAZEM010000017.1 GCA_012512265.1 Armatimonadota bacterium
AGCAGCGGGTGGAGGCGGCAATCCGCTGGGTGACGGAGAAGGGCTACAAGCCGGTCTTCTTCGAAGAGGGCTTCCTCGGAGCGTAACGATCCACGCCGCACGTGGCGCGGGCCGGCCGGCCCGCGCCCGCATCCCCCTCATCCGGGGGTATTGTCACCGGGCTGCTAACTGGATCCCAGCAGGACGACCTCGACGTTATCCCACGCCTGGCCAGGCTCGGCCGGGTGGATGTAGACGCCAATGCGCCCCTTGGGGAAGGTGGCGTCTTTGATTTGGGAGACCTTCTTGCCATCCAGATAGCAGGTGTAGGTGTCGCCGGTCACCAGAACCTTCACCTTCAGCAGCGGTTTGGTGCCGAAGGGAAGCGCCGTTGGCGCCAGCACCCCGCCCCATTGGCCGTCCCGGCGCACGAACCACCACAAATCTCTTTTTCCGGGGCGGATCACCAGGAAGACGCAGTTGTTCCAGTCCTGGGCGCGCACGCAGAGCCCGGCATCCTGGCCGTTGATCAGGTCCGCCTTCAGCGCATAGTCGCGCCATTCCCGGTCGCCGGTGAAGGCGAACGCGAACTCTGGTTTTTCAGTGGGCGCGAACCGGCCGTCGCGGGTGACCGCCCACTTCCCATCCATCGAATCCCAGGTTGTTGTGGTCTTGCCGCCGGTGAAAGTCTCGAGGAGGGCGACCCGCGGTTTGGCGGGTGTGGGAGACTCTGGCCGCGGCTCTGGGATGGCCGGCGCGCTCCGCGTTGCCACGCGCACGGGCTGCGGCGCCTTGGGCCCGATTGCTGCCGCCGGTTTCGGCGCCGGAGTGGCTTGCGGCAGCGCGGCAGCCGGCATATCGCCCAACACGAAGTTGTCGATATAGTAGCGGGCCCCCATGGCGTTCCCGGTCAGCCCGGCATCCGCATACATGTTTTCGTCGCTGGAGTCCCAGTTGGCGAAGACGAGTTCCTCGACGAAGAGCGGGTTCGCGTTGGGGAAGAAGCGGCGCAGCGCGCCCAACAGGTCGAACTCCGCCCGGTGCCAGGCATTATCCGCGCGAACGTCCTCAATCTTGCCCAGGCTGGCGAGCACGCCAGCGGCGGGGTTGACGCTCGGTTGGCCGGTGAATCCGATCACATAGTAGATCCGGCCGATGCGCACATAGAGGTTCACCAGAATCCCCGGGGGCACGCGGTAGTCAAAAGCGAGTGTCTTTGCCTGCATGGCATCGAACCGCCCGGGGATCGCCTGCACCCGAAAATCGCCTCCCGGCTGAGGGTTGGTGACCGCCAGGCATCGCTTTCCGGCTGCCGGGGTAGTCGCGTCCGTGGCTAGGCGCGCGTTCACCCCGCGCCACTGCCCAACGCCCGTCTCGAAATCATTGAACACCGGAAGCGTCACCGGCACGGAGTTCGCCGCCAATCGGGTTGCCGGCGTTTCTGGCTTGCCTGGCTTGCGCGTGACCAGCGGCAGTTCCTTCTCCTTCTCATAGCAAACCAGGACGCGGGCGAGCATGATGCCGTTGTTTTGCGTCCAGAGCGCCACGCGGTCGCCCGTCAACGGGTCGGGGTCCTCGTAAGAGAGAAGGTGTTTATCGTCTACCGAGAGCGAGATGCGGTTTCCTATCTTCTCGATGCGCACATAGAACCACTGGCGGTGCCCCACCTTCTGGGGAGGCAGAGTGTAGGAGCGCGTTTCGGCCACGACGCGGTCGCCGCGCAGGATCGCAGTTCGCTTGTTGCGCCAGCCACCGATCAGGAAGGAGTAGCCGCTGCTCAGGCGCTTGCCATCCGCGCAGATGGTGGCGTTCAGGTCGCGGAAACGCTGGGCGTAGGCCTCGGCCACGGCATCCATCTTGGGCGCCGCGTAGTATTCCAGCACGAAGTCGCCCTCAAACCGCCGCTTGTTCCAGATGGCGGCTAGGCCCTCGCTCCATCCACCGAACCACGACCACCCGGGGCTGCAAGACCACCGGCTGGTCACTTCCCAGGCGCCAGACTGCGGCTGCCAATCCGTGGGCGCGTCATGGAACGTGTAGTCGTAGACGTTCCGAGAACGCACCTGCACGTTGCGAAGGTCCAGCGAGACGCCAACGACATAGAGCCCGACGCAGCTACCGCGAAGGGGATTCGGATCCGCGTATTTCAGGATGCGCTTGCCATCCAAGTCGGCGATCAGGTAGTTGCCGATGTAGGAGAGCGCCAGGGAGGGCGTCGTGCCGGGCGCAATTCCAGCGGTCACGGCGGCCACGGGCTCGGGGGCCGTCTGTCGTAGGAGCTGCAGTGCCAGCTTGCCGGGCTCGGGGGTTCGCGCGACGATGGTGTAGCCGCTCTGTGGATCCTTCTCGCGGGCTGCGAGGTGGAAGGCGAGGGTCTGGCTTGGGTCGTGCTTCGGGAGGGTGAGCTCCACCGAGACATCGCCAAAGTAATCGCCCTTGCGCCAGAAGACGGGGCCTTTTGGCCCGGCGCGAAGCACCCAGGCGCGAGCGGGGTTGGCCCACTCCGCCATATCGGGGTGCGCGGCCGAATCGGTGAACTCCTTGGTGATCTCCTCCTCCGGTGGGGGCGGCTCCTCGCGGAGGATCACCGTCACCTCCTTCACGCGCGAATCGAGGGGCGTCACTCCCACCGCGCCATGCGTCAGGTAGGGATCCGCCGTCTCCAGCACGCGCAGGCCATCGATGAGGACTGCGGCATAGCCGGGCCGGAACGCCGTCTCGATCACGTAGGCGCGCTTTGGCTGGTAGCCGCCCCTGGCATCGGCGACGACCACGCGCTTGCCTTCTGCCACCCGGATGATCTGCTGGCGACCAACGCCCGGGGCCGTGCCCGCGTTGGCGCCCCAGCGAAAGAGGTAGTAGTTCTCCGGGTCGCGCCATCCGAAGATGATCCCGACCCCGTTCAGGTCCGTGGGAAGGACGCGCACGCGGTAGGTATAGTCCTGCCAGGAGAGGCTTCCCGTGATATCGCCGCCACTGACGCGGCTCCAGCGCTCGCGTCGGGCCATCGGGTCGGCATCGTGGAAGTAGACGGCCGGCTTCACGGCGATATCGTCGAAATAGACCCCTTCCCCCTCGACGTAGAGAGCGACCTTTCCCTGGCCGAAGAGGGATTCACGCGCCTCCAGGCAGACCTTGCCATCGACCATCGCGGTGAGGTGGCCATCGAGGATCTGGAGAGCGAGGCGGTACCACTGGTCCTGCACCCAGGCGACCGGCTTGGTCGCCAGAACGGTGGTGTGGCCATTCACGACACGGATCAGGCGGAGGCCATCGGTGACGTTCCACACCAATCCCAGGTAGTTCTTCGCATCCTGGCAGTAGACTCCCAGGCCAAACGCGCCGTCTGGCGCGGTGCACTTGACGGACGCCTGGAAGACGTAGTCGTCCCAGAACGGGAGGCCAGTAGCGGCGAGACCAGGGGTGCCGGATCCGCGGTAGAAGAAGCCGTTGGCGCTTTTCTCCACGTCGCCGACGGTCGTGGTGCTCCAGGTGCCCCCCAGGCGCTCCCAGGGGCCGGCCTCGCTTGCCTCTCGCATGAAGTCATCGGAGAAGGAAGGGGGCTCGACAGGCTGCAGGCGCAGGCCCGTTGCCTGAAACGCACCCGTGACGCCGATGCCCACTTGCCCCTCGGCGTCACTCACATCGCCCGCCACCTGGATGAGCTGGCCCCGGAAGATGATGCTCACCTTCTCCGGGCGCCGTTTCACTTGCAGCGCCGTCGCCTCTGGCCCCAGGGGAACGTTCAGCGTGTAGGGAGGCGCCAGGGGGCGCTCCTTTCCCCCACTCACACGGATCAGCGACACGGCCCGGCGGGTGATGCGGACGTAGTCGTGATCCTTCGGCCCGCGGTAGGCGAAGCAGAGGCGCGCTTCCCCGTTTCCAGGCGCGCGCACGGAGGCGCTCACGTCGTAGGCGACCGAGGCCGTCTCCTCGTGGAGTTGATAGGCGAAAGGGGCTGGGGAAGCAGCCCGGGCCATGCCGGGGAAGGTCCATAGCCCGAAGACGACGGCTATTGCCAGCCATCTCCGATGGGCGCCCCGTCCCATGACCTCGAGCTGCAGCGGCCGCTTCCGCACCACTGGAATTCTGAGGTGCCCGCGAGCGTACGTGCCGCCCATTCGTCCCCTTCTCCCTTCGAGGATCACCTACTTCACGAGTGCCGTGGGAGTTGCCTTCTCCTTGCCTACCGGGATCCGCGCGGCGTCGCTGGTCAGGAAAATCTGATCCAGGCGCGCACCATCCTCCGTGTTGTGCAGCACGAGCGTATGCGTGCCGGCCGTGAGCCGCAGCTTGGGGCCTCGCACCCAATGCCACCGCTTATAGTTGCCGCTGCTGATCGTTGCGCGGTCGCCGCCATCCACCGAGACGGCAAAAGAGTTCCCGCATCCATCAAGCCACCACGCTCGCGCCCATAGCGAGTAGGTGCCGTCCTTCGGGACCTTGAACGTGAGGGTGCACTCCCCGGTCAGCTTTGGAGGCGGCTTGCCCTCTTCGGCCTTTGGGTTCGCGCCCTCCGGCACCTCGATCCCGGCGGCCCCGGAGCAATCCTTGCTCTTGTAGAGGGTGACAGGATCCGTCAGCTTGCCGGCCTCGGCCTCCAGGCAGAGGGTGACACCTGCCGCGAGCGCCGGGCGGACGACACCCAACGCGGCGGCTCCTCCTAGCCCCAGAGAGAGCGCCAGCGCTGTGACCTTCGCGCCTCTTCGTCTCTTCATCCCCCTTGTTCCTCCTTCCACCAGTAATGAAACATGCCCCTAATCAACCATAGGTCGTCGTTGATGCCCAAATTGTTCATGCGGTGCCAAACCACCGTCGTGTGCGGAGCGCGGAGGCTGCCACCCGCCTCGCTCCTAGACCACCTGCAGCTCCGACGCGCCCCCCTCCGTGGTTCCGGTCGCAGGCCACCGGCGGTCATAGAGCACCGCCGCCAGCGCGAAGAAGATCGCCAGGACGACCCCCGTGCCGCGCACGAGGAGTGAGCTGAAGATGCTCGTCACCGCGAACCCGATGATCCCGCCCCAGATGCCGAGTGCCAGCACGCGGGCCACTCCGCTCCCGGGGCGCCGGACGACGGCGGAAGCGGTCTTCCCGAAGTAGATCAGCATCCAGAGGAGCGCCGCCAGCCCCAGGAGACCGGTCGTCGCCGCCGTGACGACATACAGGTTGTTCGTGTCCGGCTCCATCAGTCCACTCGCCAGGTCGGCGCCGGGGCGGGCTTTGCCGGGGTATTCCAGTCCGTGCGCTCCATAGGCATTGGCGAGGTTCTGCTGGAAGTTGCCCGGGCCCACGCCCAAGAGGGGATGCTCCTGCGTGATGAACACGCCGGCGATCCATTCCCGCCACTGCGCCCGCAGCTGCTGCTCGTCCGCCGTGCGGAAGTGCAGGAACTGGTAGACGTTCTGATCGTAGTTGCGGGGCAGGGCAACCGCCGTCACCACACCGAACGCCAGCACACCCGCGAGCGTGGCCTGCAGTACCCTGCTCGAACTCCTGGCCGCGACCAGCAGGAGAGCGGTGATCAATCCGATCAAGGCGCCGGGCGAGAGGATCGTGACTGCGCCGGCGATGACGACGGCGAACAGCCCCAGGCGCAATCGGGTATCGACCGAGTGGAGCGCCATCGCGAAGACGACCGGGAGCGTCATGGCCAGATAGCCGCCATAGATCCCCCGGCTCCCGAAGCTGCTGCGCACGAAGAACGGCTCATCGGCGCGCGTGACGTAGTGGAAGAGCCCCCCCAGCACCACCAACGCCGTGACAGCCGCCAGTGCCAAGCTAGCGACACGCGCGTGCTGCTCCTCCCGCACGGCCGAGAAGACCAGCACGTAGGCCACCAGGAAGTACTCGACCAGTTGAACAACCTCTGCCACCGATTTGAGTGGCGTGCCGGCGATCTCGTAGCCGGGCGCCATGGGGGCAAAGCCCTGGCCCGTGTTCACCGCCCGGATGGCATTCACCGCGCTGGCGAGAGCGACGGCCACCAGCATCCAGAGGCATGCCGGGGGGATGACCGGGCTCACCCGCCTCCCGACGACCAAAACCGCCCAGACCAGAAAGCCCACGCCCAGGACCAGGTCTGCTGGGGCGACCGGGATGCCTTTGACTGTCAGGCCCCACTGCGTGGGCGCCACGAGTATCATCAGGAGCAGGATCGGGAAGAGCCCGCGCTCTCGCTGTTGCTTCTCAGACATCCGCTTTCGCTTTCCAGGCGCGCCGCCGCGCGAAGCGGGAACACGCCATGCCAGATCAGACGGCTCTCGGACCGCAGCACCCCTTGCCGGCTGCCGGTCCGCCCTCCGGCAAACGCCGAAGCCGAACCCTGGTGTTTCGGCTGTCGCGCGGCCCGGCGGTATCGGAAGCGCGTCTTGCCATGCCGCGCGGCCACCCCTCGCGTGGGGGCGGGCCTCTTCTCTTTAGACCATTTCCGGGCGCTTTCGTTTCGCTTGCGTGCCGTCCTCGGGCCCGCGCGGCGCATGCGCTACCGCGCAAGTGTCCGATACACCAGGGCGAGTTGCTCCACCTGGCGCCGGAGCGAGAAGCGCTCACACACTCTCGCCCGGCCTGCACGCCCCTGGGCGTGTGCCCACTCGGGGTTCGACAGAAGCGACGAGAGCGCGGCGGCCAGCGCCTCCGGGTCATCGGGGGGGACCAGGAGGCCTGTCTGCCGGTGAATGACCATCTCGCGCAGGGGCGGCAGGTCGCTAGCCACGACCGGCAGCCCGGCGCGCATCGCCTCCAGAGGGGAGTAGGGGAGGCCCTCCCAACGCGAGGGAAGCACGAAGAGTTGTGCAGCCGCGTAACACCGCTCGACATCCTGCCGGTGCCCCAGCAGCCGGATGCGCTCCGGATTGGCCCCTGGTGGGCCCTGGGTGAGCCATAGGGCGACCTGCCGCTGCATCGCGTCGAAGTGTGGGCCGGCCCCCGCGAGGAGGAAGAGCGCCTCCGGGTGCGCGCCCAGCACCCGAGCGGCTGCTCGCACCAGTACGTCGGGTGCCTTCTGCTCCACCAACCGGCCGACAAAGAGGACGACCGGCGTCTCCGGCGCAATTCCCAGTTCCTTGCGCAGCGCCTCGCCCTCCTGCGGCGATGCGCCACCCTCGGGGTCGACGCCGTTCTCAATGACGACGGTGCGCTTCTCCGGGTAGCCACCGATGGAGAGCGCCAGATCGCGCTCGGCATGCGAGACGGCCACCAGACACCGCGTCTTTCGCGCGGCCGCGCGTTCGAGCGCGACGTAGAGCGCGCGCCGGGCGCGCCCGACGCGCATCTGAAAGGGGAAGGCGTGCGGGGAGTGGATGAGGACCGGCACGCCCGCCAGCACCGCCGCGGCGCGCCCCAGGATCCCCGCCTTCGACGAGTGGGTGTGGACGATTTCAGGGCGCGAGCGCCGCAGGCATCGAACGAGCTGCCACAGCGCCCGGAGATCGGCGCCCGGAGCAATCTCGCGCGTCATCGGCACCCAGGTGATCCGGACGCCCGCCCTAGCCAGACGCTCGGCCCGGCCGGCGAAGCTCTCCTCGGCGCGGCGTGATAGGATCGCCTCCTGCGGGATTCCGAGGCCTGCGAGTTCGCACCCGATCTCAGTCAGGTGGCGGGCGGTGCCGCCCACCGTGGCCTCCAGGATGTGCGCCACTCGCGGGGCCTCATTCATGGCGTTCCCCATCCACGCGCCGGCGCCTCACCGGCGTGCTGACGCCCGGCGCAGGCGCTTCAGCACCGTGCCAAAGAGGTAGGTGGCCTCCTCCACGCGCAGCAGCATGCACAAGAGCACGAAGACGAGCGCGCCCACCACGCTGGGAACCGAGAGCCGACAGAGATCAACCCACTTGCTCGGGGGCGCGATCTCATCGCGGTAGGCCTCCTCCAGGAGGAGACGATTCAGCCACAGGAGCGTGGTGCCCCGAGGCTGGCGCGCCATCAGCTTCCGCGTCTCCGTGGAGAGATGGATGCTTGCGAAGCGCTGCTCGTCGTAGATGCACTCGCCCTGGAGCATCTCATTCAGCTGGGCGACAATCGCGTTCCGCAGCTCGCGCGAGGGCTCGAAGGCGGCCGGATAGGCCTCTGCCAGGCGGAGCGTCTCGGGCGAAAGCGAGTCGCGGAGGTGGCGCGATACCGGGTCTCCCGGCTGCTTCAGGGTTGCGATGAAGCGCGCGCGGTGATCTAGGTCCTCCGCCCGGTAGAGGGGCCCTGCCCCGTCGCGCATCGGCGGGAGCTGATTGGCGTAGGTCTCATCCAGCAAACGCCGGTTGACGCGCACCAGTTCATCACCCGTAGGCGCTGCCGTGATCGCCTCCCACAGATCCTCTTCCAGGCTGGCGTCGGCAAACCGGGTATCGTTGTAGAGGGGGCCGGCCTGCAAGAGGCGGTTCAGGTCGGCGGCAAGCGCCTCTTTCAGCTCGCGCGGGGGGTCAATGGAGGCGTAGAACTCCGCCAGATCGCGCCGCGACTCTTCCGGCATCCCCGCGAGAAGGTGCGCTGAAAGAGGGGCACGCGCGTCGTTCGGATCGGCCATCGCCGCCACCAGGCGCGACTTGTCTTTCAGCTGCTGCCGTTCGATGAGCAGCTTCTCGCGCGGGAGCACCGGGTAGGCCATCGTGATCCAGACGACCGCCGTCATCCCCAGCACCGCCCCGGTCAGACGCGCGCTGAAATCGAGCAATGGTTTGACCGGCACCGGGGAGAGCCGACCGCGCAAGCCCCACGCGAGAATCGCCACCTTCGTTGTGCGCGCCACGGTGTAGCCCAGGGCGATGCCGCCCACACCCCAGCCAAGCCACAGCACGGCCGCCCCCGTGAAGGCAATGTGGACAAAGAAGGTGACGACGGCGATCTTCGTCGGCGTCACCGTGTCCGACATGGCGAAGTAGGGCTCCAGGAGGATCATCTCGGCGCCCATCGCCAGGAGCCCCAGCGCCAGGAAAGTGACCACCGGCACCACCAGCGCCGTCGATTCCTTGTCAAACTTGCCCCACTGGTAGATCGTCTCGACGATCGGATACCGGAGCAGGATCAGCCCGAGCGTCATCGGGATGAAGACGACGGCGACGACGCGGAGCGAGCGGACCACCATCTCCGTCATGCGGTCGCGCTCGTTGCGCGCGGCCATCTCGCTCATGAAGGGGAAGAGCGCCCGACGGAGCGCCAGGGGGAAGATCTGAGCCGGTGTATCGACCACGGCGCGCCCGTAGCGGAGCGCCGCGACCGCGCCCCCCGCGGCCAGGCCCGACGCGAGCCAGTTGTCCCACAACGGCCGGAAGAAGGAGAGCACGCTTCCCAAAAGGAGCGGCACGGCCAGGACGCCCACCCGGCGCACACTCGGGTTGCCCAGGTCGACGCTAGGCCGGAAGAAGCGGAGGGGAGCGCGCAGGCCGAGCAGGTGCAGCCCCAGCTTGACCACCGTGCCGAGGACCACGCCCAGCGCCAGCGCCGGAATCCCCATCTTCGCGGCGAGGAAGATGAGCGCCACCACCGTGCCGCTCTTGAAGGCAACGTCGGCGGCGGCCGGCAGCCCGAAGATTTTGTAGGAGTTGAGGATGACGTAGGTGAGCGAGGAGACCGGCAGGATGATCAGCGCCGGCACCATGATCCGCAAGAGGTGAATCGTGATCTGAGTGGCCTGTGGGTTCCGGAACTTCGTCGCGAGGCCCACCACCTGCGGCGCGAAGAGGAACGTCACCACGCCCAGGGTGGCGAATGCGAGGACGATCAGGCAGACGATCGTGCTGGCCAGGCGCCAGCTCTCCTTCTCGCCGTCGCGCGTGCGCACCAGGATGAAGGTGGGCATGAAGGCGTGTTGCAGGAGCTGCTCCACGAACATGGTGAGGCTGAGCACCAGCCCGACCGCTGCGCCGAACGCATCTGCCGCCGCACCCGTGCCGAAGCGCAGCGCCATCAACGGCTTCTCCACCGCGCCCAGGATCTTCGCGGCCATCTGCCCGAAGACGATGGCGCCTGTGGCCTTGGCCACGCGCTTGCCAACCGTGCCCTTCTCCTCGGGCCGGGCCGGCATTCCTCCTCCACTCTCCAACAGATCGCTCACCGCGTCTCCTTTCCCGCGATAGCACGTGCGACCGCATCGCATTCCCGGGCAAACAGCTCCGCGAGGGGGCTGTTCCGAAGGTCGAAATCGCGCTCGACGCGCGCCCGCCCGGCTTCTCCCAGGCGCTGGCGCAGCCCCGCGTCACGAATCAGCTTCTCCAGGGCGGCTGCCAGCGCGTCCACGTCGCCCGGTGGCACCAGCAGGCCCGTCACTCCATCTTCCACCGCTTCCGGAATGGCCGAGACGCGCGTGCTCACCACCGGAAGCGCGGAGGCCATTGCCTCCAGGATCACGTTTGGCAGCCCGTCGCGGTCTCCCTCCGGGGTGACCACGCACGGAAGCGCGAAAAGATCGGCCTGGGCGTAAACCGCGACCAGCTCTTCCTGGACCACTTCTCCCAAGAAAGTCGTGTTTCCCGCGATCCCGTGCCCGGCGGCCAGGCGCTCCAACCGGTCTCGCTCGGGTCCATCCCCGGCAACAATCAGCTGGAACGCCACGCCGCGCTCGCGCAGCGCTCCACATGCGGCTACCAGATGGTGCAGCCCCTTCTTCGGGAGCAGCCGGCCCACGGCGAGGATCTGCGCCGGCCCGGTGCCGCGCTCCTTCGCGGGGGCGAAGCGCCGCGTATCGATCCCGTGGTACACCCGATGGATCTTTTCCGCCGGCACCCCCGGATGCTCCCGGATCAGGTGCTCGCGGTTGTAGCCGGTACACGTCACCACGAACGCCGCTCCGCGCAGATTCGCTTCGAGCCCGGCGCGGTCCTTTTGCCCACCCACGTAGATATCCTGGGCGTGCGCCGTGAAGGAGTAGCGGGGCGCGGGGCTCTTCTGCCCCCCTCCCAGCAGCTCCGCCACGTAGCGGGCCGTTGTCGCGGGCACGCCCGCGAAATGGCCATGCAGGTGGCGTATCCGGCTGGCAAAGGGCGCGCGTGCCAGCCCCACCGCCGCGTCAAACGCCACCAGGCGCTCGCGCAGCTGGTAGCGCGAGCTTCCGGCCTCGCGCAGGGCGCGCGCCAGGAGGCGCGTGTAGCCTCTCGGACGGGCGAGCGCCATCGCCGCGTGCCCAGCCAGCCATTGGATGCTGCCGCGCCGGGGCCGGTAGGTCACGCGCTCCATGAGCCGGGCGCAATCGGCGTGCCTTCGCCCTGACCGGGGCCGTTTCAGCGCGTAGATCCGCAGGGGCACGCCGCGGTCCACCAGGTCGAGCATCTCCCTCAGAATGAACGTCTCCGAGAGCGACGGGAACTCGCCAACGATGTACACCAGCTCATCCATGAGCTGTCACCGCCGAATCGAACAGCTTTGCCAGGAGCGA
>JAAZEM010000144.1 GCA_012512265.1 Armatimonadota bacterium
CTTCTCGAAGATCTGGCACTGTCTGAACGTGGACCCGCGCGTCTTTGCCGCGGCGCATAGCTGGGTGGAGCTGTGTGACTACGTGCCAGCGCTCCTCACAGGGGCGACGCGCCCAGAGCAGATCAAACGGAGCGTTTGCGCCGCCGGGCATAAGGCGATGTACTCCAGCGAGTGGGGCGGCCTGCCGGACGCGGAGTTCCTGGCGATGCTCGATCCGAAGCTGGCCGGGCTGCGCCCGCGGCTCTACGAGCAGGCATTTTCCTCCGAGTGCCGCGCCGGCGTCCTCTGCGCCAAGTGGGCGCAGTCACTCGGTCTTCCGGAAGGGATCCCGGTCGCCGTGGGCGCAATTGACGCGCACTACGGCGCCGTTGGCTCCGGGGTGGCGCCTGGCACGCTCGTGAAGATCATCGGCACCTCCGCCTGCGACATCACCGTGGCGCCCCAGGGGGCGGAGGCGCTCGACATCCCGGGGGTGTGCGGCATCGTGCATGGCTCGGTTCTCCCCGGGTATTACGGCATCGAGGCGGGCCAGTCGGCCGTGGGCGACATCTTCAACTGGTTCGTTCGCGAGATTTGCGAAGGCGGCGCCAGTCTCCATGAGAAGCTGGCCGCAGAGGCGTCCTCGCTCCGCCCGGGCCAGAGCGGCCTCCTCGCCCTCGATTGGAACAACGGCAACCGGTCGGTTCTCGTCGACGCCCGGCTCACCGGCCTCCTCGTGGGCCAGACGCTGGCAACCACTCGCGCCGAGATCTACCGGGCGCTGATCGAGGCGACGGCGTTCGGCGCGCTCACCATTCAGAACCGCCTGGCTGAATATGGCGTGCCGATCGAGCGTGTTGTCGCCTGCGGGGGGATCGCCGAGAAGAGCCCCCTCCTGATGCAGATTTACGCCGATATCACCGGCCGCACGATGGAGATCTCGCGCGCGACGCAGGCGTGCGCCCTGGGCGCGGCGCTCTTTGGCGCCGTGGTCGCGGGCCCCGAGGCGGGAGGCTACGCGACCGCCGGAGAAGCCCAGGCGGCGATGACCGGCACCAAGGAGAGGATCTACCGGCCCGATCCGGAACGGCACGCGGTTTACCAGGAGCTGTACGCGCTGTATAGGCGCCTGCACGATAGCTTCGGCGTCGCCGGCACGCAGGAGTGCCTGGCGGATGTGATGAAGAAGCTGCTGGAGCTGAAGAGCCGGGCGTAGAACGCCCCCGTCCACGGAGGCTTGAGGAGGCGGAACTGATGGAAAACTCCACACTCGGCGTGATCATCGGCAACCGGGGCTTCTTCCCCGATCACCTGTGCGAGGAGGGGCGCAAGGAGATCCTTTCGGTGCTCTCGCAGGAAGGTTTCCGCGTGGTGGCCCTGAGCCCGGAGGAAACGCCCTTTGGCTCGGTGGAAAGCCGCGAGGATGCGAAGCGGTGCGCCGACCTCTTCAAGCGGCACGCGAGCGAGATCGACGGCGTGCTCGTGACGCTGCCGAACTTTGGAGATGAGCGCGGCGTCGCCGAGACCCTCCGCCTGGCCGGCCTCAACGTGCCGGTACTCGTCCACGCCTTCCCCGATGTGCCTGGCAAGATGACGCTCTCTGACCGGCGCGATAGCTTCTGCGGCAAGCTCTCGGTGTGCAACAACCTCCGCCAGTTTGGCATCCGCTTCTCGTTGACGCGGCAACATACGATGGACCCGCAATCGCCGGCGTTCCGCGAGGATCTCCGGTGGTTCGACCAGGTGTGCCGTGTGGTGAAAGGGCTGCGCAGTGCCCGCGTGGGCGCGATCGGGTCGCGCCCAGCCGCTTTCAACACGGTTCGCTACAGCGAGAAGATCCTCGAGGCCCATGGCATCTCCGTGGAAGTGGTGGATCTATCGGAGATTCTCGGGCGCATCGGGCGCCTCTATGACACCGATGGCCGGGTGCACGACAGGATCGCGCTCATTCGCGAGTACCAGCCGATGATGAATGTTCCAGAGGCATCGCTCTTGAAGATGGCGAAGCTGGCGATCGTCCTCGACGAGTGGATTGAGGAGACCGGCGTAGTGGCCACGGCGATGCAGTGCTGGACCTCCATTGAGGAGTTCTACGGGGTGGCGCCATGCACGGTGATGAGCATGATGAGCAACCGCCTTCTCCCGAGCGCGTGCGAAGTCGATATCACCGGCGCGATCGGAATGTACGCGCTCACCCTGGCAACGGGCGTGCCCGCGGCGCTTCTCGATTGGAACAACAACTACGGCGAGGACCCGGACAAGTGCGTTCTCTTCCACTGCAGCAACGTGCCGAAGGCATGCTTCTCGCACATGCAGATGGGCTGCCAGGATATCGTCGGGAGCACGGTCGGCTTCGAGAACGCCCACGGCACCTGCGTGGGCCGCATCAAGCCGGGCCCGTTCACCTTCGCGCGCGTCTCCACCGATGATCTGTCGGGCCGCATCCGCGCCTACGCAGGCGAAGGCGAGTTCACAGAGGATCCCCTGGAGACGTTTGGCGGCGCCGGCGTCGCCCACATCCCGGATCTCCAGCGGCTGCTGCACTCGCTGTGCGCGAACGGATTCGAGCACCACGTCGCGATAGCACACGCGCGCGTGGCGCGCGCCCTCGGCGAGGCGATGGGCAACTACCTCGGGTGGGATATTCAGTTGCACAACGCCTAGACCGCATGATCTGGCAGCATGGGAAGAGACGCGCTCCGGCGGGAGCGCGGTTGCGACGCTTTGGCGCCCAGTCTCTTGGGTCGCCATGAAACAGGCCACGGAGAAGTGGCCCGATTGGGAGTAATCGCATGCCTTCTTACGAAAACGCTTTGGAAGCAAGCGGCGGCCTGGTGCGCCGCGTGACAACCGACCGGCAGAACCTCATGCGCCACGAGACCGAGGATTTCCTGCGCGCCGAGAGCGAGGCCTACAAGGAGCGGCAGGAGGAGTTCTGGCACCGAGACTACTCCTCACCCGAGGCGCTGGAGGCCTCCGTCGAGCCGAACCGGCGCCGCTGGCTGGAGGCCGTGGGCGACTTCGGGCCGGTCACCGGCGAGCCGCAGATAGAGCAGGAGCCGTTCTTCGAGGACGACCGCGTCGTGGCCCGATGGATCACGGTGCCGCTCTATGGGAATCTGCGCGGGCGGGGCGTTCTGGCGCTGCCCAAAAACGCCTCGGGCCGGCTTCCCCTCGTGATCGCGCAGCATGGCATCGGGAGCTCGCCGGAACGCGTCTTCGGTTTCGGCGATGACTCCGGGCTCTACCACGGCTTTGGCCGGCGCATGGCCGAAGAGGGATACGCGGTACTCGCGCCGTTCAACATCACCGAGGCCGCGCCGCGCGCCCGCTACCAGCGGATGGCGCTGATGCTGGGCAAGACGCTCTGGGGGCTGGAGATCGCCAAGATCCGGTGCCTGCTCGACTACGCCTGCGCCCACCCGCAGGTCGATCCCGACCGCGTCGCGATGTGGGGAATCTCGCTGGGCGGCGCCTACACGATGTTCACCACGCCGCTCGAGAAGCGGATCAAAGTGGCGATCCCGTGCGCGTGGTTCAACCACCGCGTCCGCAAGATGGCGATCGACGACCCGCGCCACTCGTGCTTCCTCTCGACCAACGAGGAGCACATCTTCATCCCCGGGTGGCTGCGCGAGTTCACCGACAGCGACCTCGTCTCGATGATCTGCCCCCGCCCGCTGCAGATCCAGTGCGGCAAGGCGGATGGGATCGCCTGGTGGCCGTGGGTGCTGGAGGAGTTCGCAGAATCGAAGGCGCACTACGAGCGCCTCGGCCTGGCGGACCGGATCGAGCTGGACCTGCACGAGGGCGGCCACGAGATTCGCCTGGAGTCGGGCCTGCGCTTCCTGAAGAAGTGGCTCTGAGGCGCCCGGCGCCAACCCTCTCGCGGGGCGGGCAAAGCCCGCCCCCATCCCTTCCGGCATCGACACCGCGGATGGATGCGACGGGCTACGGCGGCGTTCCTAATCCCTATTCATCTGCGCTCCTGCGTCCATCTACGGATAATGAAATATACTCGCGTCTGCTTGACGTGCCCGCGCTCTCTGTGATAGCATTAGGCAGGTTTCTATTTCGCACCCCGCGGTGAGAAAGGAGAGACCCGATGTTCCGCAGGAGCGTTCTACGGCCAAAGGGACAAGGGTTTACCCTGATCGAGCTGCTTGTAGTCATCGCCATCATCGCCATCCTGGCGGCGATCCTCTTTCCGGTCTTTGCCCGCGCCAGGGAGAACGCGCGCAAGGCAGCTTGCCAGTCGAACCTGAAGCAGATCAGCAGCGGCCTGCTGATGTACGTCCAGGACTATGACGAGACGCTCCCAATCGTCACGACCGCGATCACCGGGGGCTACCGGATGAGCGATCCCGACGTGCCGTGCTGCTCGAAGGCCTGGTTCCAGAACAAGAGCGCCACGAACCCCGCGCCGCGCCCGTCGATGGTTCACAACGGGTTTGTTGCCTACCGCCTGGAGCCCTACGTGAAGAACGCGCAGGTGTGGCGCTGCCCCTCGATGTCCGGCACCCCCGACGTGGCAGCCGACTCCACCTCCTACCTGTGCAGCCTCTCCATCTCCCAGAGGTACAGTGCCGCCACGCTCCTGCTGGAAGGCACTCCCCTGGCCGCGCTCAAGCCCTCTCCCGCGGAGATCCCGATCTTCCAGGACGCGGTGGGCTGGTACGAGCCGGGAACCGCCGCCAATCTTTACCGGGGCAGCTGGGCCGTTGAGGGATGGAGCTCGCCGCATGGCACCGGCGGGGGCAGCCCCACGAACGTCGCCTTCCTGGATGGCCACGTCAAGGCGCTGCCGATCCACCGCTGGATGCTCGCGATCCGCGACACTCAGCCCTGGAAGTAGCCCGGCGCCGGCAAGCCGAAGCGGCCGCGCCAGAACTGCCCGCCTCTGGGTTAGGCAGCCGCCATCGGTTCCTCCCGCCAGGGAGGGATGCTACCACCGCGGCTGGCGGAAGTGGCAGTAGGGCGCCGAGCCCTTCTTCTCGTAGTAGTCCTGGTGATACTCCTCGGCTGGCCAGAAGCGGGAGGCCGGAAGCACCCGCGTCGCCACCCGGAGCCCCTTCGCCTCCAGCTCCCGGATGAGCTTCTCGGCGATTTGCTTCTGCGATTCGTCCTCGTAGAAGATCGCGGAGCGGTACTGCTCCCCGATATCCGGGCCCTGGCCATCCACCTGCGTTGGGTCGTGGATTTCGAAGAAGAGCTTCGCGAGCGCCTCGTAGGTGAGGCGCGCTGGGTCGTAGAGGACCTCTACCGCCTCGAGGTGGCCGGTCTGGCCCGAGCAGACCTCCTCGTAGGTGGGGTTTTCTTTCCACCCGCCGGTATAGCCCACGGTCGTCCTCACCACGCCCACCTGTTCCTTGAAGCAATGCTCCACGCCCCAGAAGCAACCGGCGGCAAAGATCGCCCGCCCGAGCTTCGCCTCATTCTCCGGAACAAAGACCATCGAGATGGAGTTGACGCAGTGGCGGGTGTTTTTCGGTGTAAAGCCCTCACCCGTGAAGACGTGGCCGAGATGCGCGCCGCAGTTGGCGCATAGGATCTCGGTGCGCCGGCCATCGGGATCCGACATGCGTACCACCGCGCCGGGGATCTCGTCATCAAACGACGGCCAGCCACAACCCGAGTGAAACTTATCTTCCGAGCGATAGAGCAGCGCGCCACACCGCCGACAGGCATACAGCCCGGGCTCGAAGTGGTCGTTATACTCCCCCGTAAACGGCGGCTCGGTCCCCTTGTAAACGATGACGCGCTCCTCTTCGGGCGTCAGCTTCCGGTATCCCTCTTCCGATGCCATCTTCTCCTCCCTTCCTTGTCGAGATCGGGCTGATTCGCCCCAGTTTACCCGGTATGGCCGCTTCCGTGAAGCCCCTCGGAAGGTTTGACACTCCAACCCGGTGCCCCGTGACACCCGAATGGAGCTGCAGGGCCGATCCGGTGGATCAGCGTACGAGGAGAGACCCCGCTCCGGACCGAATTGAGGGAGGAGCGCGCGGGGCCACGCGCGGTATCACGCATCCCGCACTAGCAACATGGAGAGAGCAACCAATGGCGACCGATCGAGAGAACTTCCTGGCGACTACGGTGCACCGGCGTCCGGGGCGAATCCTCTATCACGCCAGTTTCACGGAGGACCTGCGCCGCCGCGTCGTGGAGCACATCGGCACCGAGGACATCGCGGGATACTACGGCTTCTACGCGTCCACGTACATTCCGATCCGCCGGCCCGAGGGCGTGCCCGCCCCGGATTACACGCGCTACTGGGAGGGCTACGACCGCCCGGCGGGCTCGTGGATCAACGGCATCGGCGTCCTGGAGATCCCCTCTGGAGTCTACCACTTCACGGGCTACGTCTCGCCCCTGCGCAACGCCACCAGCCTGAAAGAGCTGGAGGAGTACCCGCTGGATGATATCGCCAGCTGGGATCTCTCGTACATGCGCCAGATGGTGGAAGAGGCGCGCGCCGCCGGACGCGTCACCGTCGGCAGCGTGGGCCACATGTACGAGACGGCGTGGCAGATCCGCGGCTACGAACAGTTCCTGATGGATACGGTGGAGCGCCCCGCGTGGGCCGAGTGCCTCCTGGAACGCCTGGCCACCAACAACCTGGCCAAAGCGGTCGCGTTCGCGCGCGCCGGCGTCGATATGCTCCACTGCGGAGACGACGTGGCGAATCAGCAGGCGCTGATGTTCTCGCCCTCGGTATGGCGGCAGATGCACCTCCCCCGCTGGACCCGAGTCTGGCGTGTCGCCAAAGAGATCCACCCCGAAAGCCGCGTCTGGTACCACAGCGACGGGAACATCACGGAGATCGTGGGCGACCTGATCGAGGCCGGCATGGATATCCTCAATCCGGTGCAGCCGGAATGCCTCGACACCGACGCTCTCCACCGGCGGTATGGCCGGCGCATCACTTTCGACGGGTGCATCGGCACGCAATCGACGATGCCGTGGGGCACGCCGGACGAGGTGCGCGCGCGCGTGAAAGAGGTCATCGAGAAGTATGGCCAGGAGGGCGGGCTGATCGTTTCGCCCACGCATGTCCTCGAGCCCGAGGTGCCCCTCGCCAATATCGATGCCCTCTTCGAGGCGTGTCGGGAATACGGTACCTTTGAATGACGCGTGTCGCGCGCCAGCGCGGAAAACAACCCACCAGATCCTGAAGGGGCAGAGATCTCTCAACCATTCTCCCCGCGCCCCAGTGGCGCGCTCATCCACCGAGAGGAGCAAACAGACGTGACCAGGTTCAACAAGCCCTCGGAGATCAAAGTGGGCGTCATCGGCTATGGCGGCGCCTTCAACATGGGCAAGCTGCATCTCTCCCAGATGCAGGCCGCCGGCATGACGCCAACCGCCGTCGCCGAGATCGACCCGAAACGCCTCGAAGCCGCCCAGGCGGACTTCCCTGGAATCGAGACCTACAGCTCGGTCGCCGAGATGCTGGAGAAGTCGGACGTCCACCTGCTGGCGGTGATCACCCCGCACAACACCCATGCCGAGCTGGCACTCCAGTGCCTCAACGCCGGCCGGCATGTGGTCACAGAGAAGCCGTTCGCGATCACCACCGCCGAATGCGACGCGATGATCGCCGCCGCGAAGGAGAACGTCGTCGTCCTTTCCACCTACCACAACCGGCACTGGGATGGCTGTGTGATGGAAGCCGTCCGCCAGATCCGCTCCGGCGTCATCGGCGAGGTATTCCGGATCGAGGCGCACATGGCCAACTATGCCCAGCCGCGCGATTGGTGGCGCTCCAGCAAATCGATCTCCGGAGGCATCCTCTACGATTGGGGCGTGCACCTGCTGGAGTACTCGCTCCAGATCATCGATTCGGAGATGTGCGAGGTGACCGGGCTCGCCAAGACCGGGTTCTGGGCCGACAAGACCCGCTGGGGAGCCGATACGAACGAGGACGAGGGCTTCGGCGTGGTCCGGTTTACCAACGGCAAGTGGCTCACGCTACGGATCAGCTCCATTGATAGCAACCCCTCTGGCCGCTGGCTGGAGATCACCGGCACGCAGGGCACCTATCTCTTCGATCACACCACCTACGAGATTATCAAGCACGAAGAGGGGAAGACCCACATCATCCGCGGCACCAACCCGCCGAGTGAGGGCCAGAGGTTCTACGATAACATCGCCGACCACCTCACCAAGGGCACGCCCCTGGTGATCACCCCCGAGTGGGCACGCCGGCCGATCCATATCCTCGACCTGATGAATCAGAGCGCCGCCCAGGGGAGAGCGCTCCAGACGACCTACCGGTAGCGCGCCACACTTCCGGAGATTGGGTGGGCGGGGTCGTTGCCGGCCCCGCCAGCCCGATCCCAACCCGCGCCGGCCACCAAGAACCTGCACCGGAGGTCTCCACCTCTCATTCGGCGCGTTCCTCCTTGAATGGAATCCGGCGCATGCCTTCTCGCTCGGCCTGCCCGCACACCTCGTGTTTCGTGTTTCATGACCACTCGTTCACGCGTTGTCTCCTGGCGCTCGGCTACCTGGCTCAGCTTACCAGGGATGACTCCCTACACGACGAGATGCCGGTTCTTGCCGCTGCGGGAAAGTCGTCAGGAAATGGAGTTCGAAGAATAAACCCTGCATTCTGGCGAGACGTCTGTGCAAAGGCAGAGGAAACCTCGTCTGCAGCCGACATGATGGAAGAGCCGGGATAATACATCACGTTCCATAAGAAACACGATCCATACCGCAACCGATTCGCTTGGATTATGTGCAAGTAGACGGGTGTCAGGCGTTCACGTAGTAACGTGCGCATCCATACCGAGAGGGAGTAAACTCTCGCCATTGTACCTGATGGGGTTGCGGTCGAGAGACGCGCGGCTCAGCCGCTGGGCATCTAGGATACCCTACGAGGCACAGCCTGGCGTACTGGCACCTCGAGCGTCAGTGCCCCGCAGGGCGTGATCGATCAGCCAGGGTACAGCTGGCTTTGCTTCATTCGCGGGTCCGGCGTTTGAGTTGCCTGCAGGCGTAGTGATCCCGCCCATGGGCTGTGACGTCATCCTGACGCTGCTGGATGCCGTCCGGCCCTTGCGTTGGTCTGGCTGCCGTTTGAGGACACTCCAAGTCGGCGTCCAATGGACCTCGCTACTGGGCGGGAACACCTTCTCTACGAAGAGCTTTCCCACGCCTGCTCGGAGCTGGTTCCCGTGCGGAGCGGACATAAGTTGCTGGCATTGATGTGGGTTCCCCAAGAGGTGTGCAGAATTTCATCAAAGGTCTGTGCTTCGTCCATTGCACCGGCCGGCGAGGGTCTAGACCACATTATTCACCAGAATAATGAAAAGAAGTCTCTCTGCCACGTGCGGCATAGGTTCGTGGGCATAGCCCCGAAAACACTCTGCCGCCGAGCGCTTATGACGGCAACGGCGCGCCACCAGGCAAGAGCTTTCTCTTGAAGTATTCTGGTGAATACTTCGGGCTAGCGCGCTCTCGCGGATCAGCTCGAGCCGGATCTTCGCGCGCTTGCCGCTCGCATCCGCCGGTCGCTGCTGTGGTGAGTTTGCTGCACCGCATTGTCTAGGCTCTCATCCCCTCAGGCGTCGTGCAATCGAGGGCAGAATGCGGTCAATCCCAGTGAGCGTATGAGAAAAGGGCGAGAAAGGGCATCTTCAGATGGCGCAGATTATCTTAGATAATCTGCGCCATCTGAGGTACACGTTGGCCTCGGTGCTCTGCACGATGCACCCGACCATGCACCGTCCTTTTGTTGTCGCAGAACTACATTCTGAGATTATATCTGGAGACCCCGTAAGAGGTGGAGGATACTCTCCAGCCGCCGGGTGGATATGGTGCGTCGAGGTAGTTCTTCATAGGCACATGGCACCGCGGAAAGCACCTGCGGGCCACCCTTCGATGTCATTACATCTATCATCTCCGTGAGCACAGCAGCCAGACGTTATCGATCCTGGTAGCCTGCTACCCTTCATGCATCGAGGTTGCACCTTTTGGTGTGTAAAATGGTCAGGCGGCGATCCTCAGCAACTCCTCCTCAGGGCACTGTCGCCGCACCCTGACCCCGTTCTCGTAGGTGGCCCCGTCCGCCACCTCGGCACATAGCCCCGGCATGTCCAGCTTCCGGAAGCTCTGCTGGGCCAACAGCAGCGTCTTCCAGATGACCGCCGTCGCGTTCGCTACCTTCTTATAGCGCTTTGCCGCGTTCGTCCGCAGGCGGGTTGCGGCGAAGGGTGACTCCACCGGGTTCGTCGTCCTGAGGTGCTTCCAGTGCGCCTCCGGGAACTGGTAGAAGGCCACCATCCGTTCCCAGTCATCGTCCAGGAGCGCTCCTGCCTTGCCATACCCTCTCTTTTCGCACCACGCCTGGAACAGCTTCTTGCCCCGTTCGGCCGCTTCTCGCGTCGGGGCATAGGGGATCTGCGTTAGTAGCGCCTTGGCATCCGCCTGCGCCTTCTTCGGGAGCTGGTCCAGCACGTTGCAGATCCGGTGGTTCCAGCACCGCTGCTCCACCGTGCTCGGGTAGACTGCCGCCAGGGCTCCCCAGAACCCGAGCGCCCCGTCTCCCAGCGCCAGTCGTGGCGCGCTCAGCCCTCGCGCCTTCAGGTCGCGCAGGATCTTCAGCCACGACTCGGTGCTCTCCCGGTAGCCACTCTCCACCGTCAGCACCACCTTACTCCCGTCCCGCAGCGCGGCTACGATCACCAGCAGCGCCGCCTTCTCCTTCTCCAGCCCGGCCTTGACATAGACCCCGTCGACCCACACGTAGACTACGTCCAGGTCATCCAGCCTCCGCTGCTTCCACGCCTCGTACTCCGCCTGCCACTTCGCCTTCAGCCGCGCGATCGAACTGGCTGACAGCGGGGCGGCGTCTCCCAGAAGCCCTCGCAGCGCCTTGTCGAAGTCGCCCTCCGACAGCCCGTGCAGGTACAGCTCGGGCAGCAGTTCGGCCACCTGCTTGGTTCGCCGCACGAACAACGGGAGGATTGCGCTCTCGAAGCGCTCCTCCAACCCTCGCACCCGAGGTCGCCGCACGGTCACGGTGCCCATGCTGGTTGCCAGTTGGCGCGGCTTGCCATAGCCGTTGCGGTATCCGCCGCCAGGCCCGGGCGTCTCCTTGCGCTCGTATTCGTCTCGGCCCAGCGCCCGATCCCGCTCTTCCTCCAGCAGGTCCTGCACCATCACCTCAACCTGATGCCGGGCGTGGTCCTCCAGATTCTCGAACACGATCCTGGCAGGAGCGGCAGGCGAGACGCCCAGCGCCGGCTGCACACCCTCCAGGCGTGTATACTGCAGTACCACCCTTGACTTGGCCGGCTGTTCCAGTGTAAGCTTGAGCATGGCGGTGTGTCCTTCCCTGGCCGAGCCCGTGCCCGGCTTTCGTTTTCTGCTCATAGGGGGAATACACCGCCTGCCTTTTACACACCTTTAGACGCAACCTCATGCATCCTCCTCATCATCCGCATCATCTGCCGGTGCTTCGGTTGTTGTAGTGATAGCGCGCTTTCCCATTACCCCCTCAATAGCCTTTAGGAGTTTCTTTTTGCGTTCCCGGTAGAAGCTGTCGAAGTCATCCCTGCGCAATGAGGATGGCTCGATCAGGTGGGTGCGCAGGATCTCGTTCTGTTCATCCTGCGTCAGCTGCACATGCTGGTGATTTCGGAGTTCCTCTAGGTAGACCGATGGTGCCTTTCCCGCGATCATCCGGTTGGCGCGTCTGGAGATGGGCGTCTTGTTCACGATGGCGTTGTAGACGCGAGCGGGAATGCGGTGTTTTTCACACCACGCTCGCGGGAAGATGTGGTGAATGTCGATCCCCAACTCATTCTCGTCAAGATCGACGATGCGCGCCTTACAGAAGAAGTCCTTACAGCCTTCACGCTGGAGCAGCACATAGAGGCCTCGGTAGGCGGCGCTCATTCGGGTCCGGAGCGTATCCAGCCTGGATTCCTGGAAACCGGCATCACGTACTGTGGTCGGTTCAGGAGCGCCGGGCTGCTCGATCCATGCCATCAGGCCTTGCATATCGAGGGCAATGCGCGTCTCGACGGCAACGCCGTACAGCTCTCCGAACACACCGCACCAGAACCATCGTGCGAGTTTGTCCAGGATTGCAGGCTCCAGCCAACGGTCGCCCAGCCGCGCCATGACAGCCGCCAGCGGCACCAATTGAGTGCGATAGGGCAGGTACTCGGGCTTTCGGCATCCCTGCATATTGAGAAACTGGCAGGCAGACAGGAAGCCGTCGGTGAGGGGCTCAGCCCACTGCTGATATGCTGCAAGTGGCAGCCTTAGCACGTGCTCACGCTTGGCACTAACGGCCTGCAGATCCTTTAAGCGGCGTTCATAGGTATGCAATAGCGACACGCCCTGCAGGAAGTCGGTCGGCTGCAGGTCTCGGAGCAATGCTTTCTCAGCCAGGCAGCGCCGGCGTCCCCGAATGCCTCTCGCAGGATTGCCATACCAGTCATCACGGAGGTTGAAACCCTCCGCTGCATAGCTTGCCGTGACCAACTCGAAGACCGATAGTGCAACACCACCGGTGTTGACCTTCTCAAAGACAAGACACACCGATTCCTTACTATTGTCCTTCTTCAGGTCGATGACGGGGAGCTGGTACTGCCGGAAGTTGTTGAGTATCTTCCTTCGGAACTCCATATACCGGGGCAGCAAGGAAGAATTGAAAGCCGTCAGCCCTTCTTCCCACTCGTCCGAGTTCAGGATCTGCCTGCATGGGAAGTAGAACGCCGCGAACTCCTTCTCCCGAGTGCTAAGGTCCAGCTTAATAGTGCGGCCGAAGTCGGTCTTGAGCATGCGGCTCTCATCGACACTGACAATGGCATCCTCCATGCTGCTATCGCCCTCAAGGGCTTTCTCGATGTTGAAGTAGTAATAACGCTGGACGGGCCGTTTACGGTCATCTTGTGTTCTGACGGGCCGATCCAGCATGAGAACCTGCGTGAGTGAGGTAAGCCTCTGCTGCCCATCTAGAATTAGGCGGCTGACTTCAGAGGCCCCCGCGGGCAGCTCCACTCCCTCGACTGGGCGGACCTGAAACCTGGCCTCTCCACCAGTCTCCAACAACATGATGCTACCAATCGGAAATGAGCGCGCGATGCTGACCAGCAACGAGCGGATATGCTCATCATCCCAGATCCAGCCACGTTGGAAATCCGGGAGCTGGACCTCCCCCTGCACGATCTGTTCGAGAATCTTGCCCAACGCGACTTTGGTGGAATCGAAACTACCCATCTGGATATCTCCCTTCCGCAGGCCGATACCTACAATAGCTTATGGCGGTGACCGGGCCATCAGAGAAGTCGCTGCCTGCTACCCGGGCCTCCGCACCGGGATCAAGGACGGGCCGATGCGGGCCCTCGGAGAAGTTCCCGCTCCGTGAGCAGAGCCGACAGAAGGCTTCCTCGGTCAGCGCTAGGACGCCATGACAAGAAAACCCCCATCCACCGCTATCAGGAACCGGTTCAGTTTCTTCGACAGATTGGCCGCGAAGGTCACGTCGAACCCTCCTCCGGAGGTGTTTTGCAGTTCTCGGAGCGAGAAGCTCGGGCGGTCGTGCTTCGCATTGCAGGAACGCGAACGTCCGGCGGATATGCGGCGACCCAAATCTTCGCATGGTAATTCCCCCATCACCGGCTGTAGAGCACATCCACGCCCTCGTCTGTCTCCCGCTCGAGTTCGCCAAGCCGCTCTGCTGCGCCTGGTAACAACGGGTTCCATGTTTGGCGTAGAGCGCTAAGATCGCGTCCACCAGCGCACAGATCTCATCCTGCTCTTCCGGCGTGGCGATACAACACGGCAACGGCTTCCTGTCGTTCGGGTAGACGTGCAGCTTGCTGCGCCGCCGGGCAGCGAATCATTCCCGGGCAAACGCCGAGTTCCTCACCGCCAGCACAAATCTGAGATCGAAGCGCCGAGATAGCTCCTCTAGTTTCTCTCGCATTGGGCCCGTCTCGCTTCCGGCGGGAGCCCCCTCTCTGGCTGGTTCTCACTCGCAGGCGTACCTCGCTGTCTTCCGGATCGATCGTATGCGCACCCCGGCCAGCAGATGTCACCGAACGAAGCCCTCCGAACTCGCATCAGAAATGAAGCGCACCGTCGTCACAGACAACCTTTGGCACCGCTCCCAGGGCACGCGTCTGGGCCGCCCTATCGTGCGTCCAGCCGAAGGAGCGGAGGAGCGGAGGCGATTCGGGCGCTGCTCGAAGCGGGCGAAGCAGATACCGGCATAGCCCAGCTTGACGCAGACAAAGACGAACTCATCCGGCAGCCGACCTCCGAGTCGGAGCAACGTGCGGTCGTCGGCGCGAATATCACGGGGCACCGCTCGCACGTTACCCCGGCGCACCGGCATGTTGAACTCCGCCAGGAAGATGGCAAACGGGTCGTTCCCAAAGGGACGAGCTAGCCGATATCCATGCGCGCGGTAGTACCGCCGCGCAGGCTCGGGCCCTGATAGAAGAAGGGGTCCTCCGGATCGCCCCCCAGCCCAGGTGCCTGTATAAGAAGGAAAACAGGCTTTGGCGATCCCAGATGCGCTTCAGAGCCTCGATGAGGATGGCAGGCACCTGACGTCCCTTCTTCCGCGTTTCCATCGGGCAGGCCGGAGCCCGGCGATGGCCAACCGACGGCGAAGGGCGCCTGGATGCCCGCATAGAGGTGGTTACGATCACGCTTGCCGGTAATACTGGAGCGGTTGCGCATGGGAGTTCTGCTCCAATCGTGCCACGGTCGTGGCTGGCCAGTTGGCCCGTGTTGGGGCCGGGCTTGCGGGCCGCGCGTCATCCCGAGGAGTGCTTGGGAAGGAAGCATGCCCGCATCCGGCAGCGCCACACGCGGCAGTTATTCGCCACACGCACGGCTCTTCCTTCCGAACGGCACGCCCGTAGCACCCGCGCTCTCGCCGCCGGCGCCTGCCAGCCCGCCAACATCGCGTGGTCACCCCTCAGACACCGGCCGTATGCAAGGGAATCGTTCAAGTCCAAGGGGTTTCAGCAGGGCATCAGGTTACGGAACAACAACGTCCCGTGGGTGGCAATAGGATGGGATATGGTGCACAGATGGCGCAGACCGTCACAGCTTATCTGTGTTCATCTGCGCCATCTGGGGATAACGATTCAAACTTGGTGGAGCCGGCGAAGGGAGTCGAACCCTTGATCCGCGCATTACGAACGCGAACGTATGTGTGATATGCCACACAATGGCGTGCCAGGAAGTGAGCAATGACGCCATTCTCCGGCCATCGATCCAGGCGCACCGTCTACCGTGTTCGCCCGCATCGTCCCCGGTTGCTCACCAGATTGCTCCCCACACACCAGCGAGTTCGACCGTCGCGACACGCCCGCGGCACCTATACAAGGCTGGGCCGCAGCTCCCAGGAGCGCCCGCAACCCGGCCCCCCTTCGTCGCGCCCGGACGCGGCCGGTTCTACTCCACGTTCAGGCCGGCCAGATAGTCGTCCAGCTCCTGGCGCAGTTTCTTCACGGCGTCACGCTTCGCGTCCAGCTCCTTCTGGAGGGCCTCGATTCGCGTTTCGATCTCCAGCAGCTTCTTTTCGAACCGCTCGTAGGCCTGGCTGTTCCGGGTCACGGCGCCCATGTTCGACCGCGTCTCCGCCTGGTCGCGCCGCAGGTCGGCGATCTGCTTGGTCAGATCGGTCACTTCGCGTTCCGCCTGCGCGAGCGCCTGGCGCCGTCGAACCGCCTCGGCGAGCGCCTCGCGCGTCTTCCGCGGGATCTCGTCGCTGGAGGCGTACATCTGAAGCGTGCCCAAGTCCGCGGGGAGGAGATCCATCATCTCCATCTCGGTCTGCTCTTCGCGCACGTCAAACGCGCGCGTTGCACCCGCGGGCACGGTCACCTCGAAGCGATACAACTCGGGCGTCTTCTCAGTGGGCTCCTTCGGCTCGATGAGCGTGCGCTCCGGATTGAAGGGATGCTCGATGATCACCACCCGCTCCTCGTCCGCCTTGTTCTTGAGCGAGTAGGTCTGGGTGAAGTACCTCTTGTGGGTGATCGTCATCGTGCCGCGAACGATCCGGGCGCTGGCGATCTTCTTCGAGCTCTTCACCGACGAATCGACCGTCGTCTTCAGGTCCACGGCGTAGCTGAGGAGGCGGCGCTCCTTGGGCGTGATGTTGCCGAGGAGGGCGTCGCCGGCATAGGTGCCGCCGTCGAGGAGGGTGACCGGACCAGCCAGAAGGGTCAGATCGGTGTTGTTGGTGAGCCAGACGCCACTGAGCGGGTGATTTGCGAGGGCGCGCTGGTTGTAGATGCTCACCTTTCGCGCCTGGACCTTCTGGTTGATGATCGGGAGCATCGCCGACTGCCGCCGGGGGATCGTCACCGGCTCCTTCATCTGGTAGACAAACAGTTCGCCGGCAGTCTCCCCGGTCGCGGCGGGCTGAAGGTCCGAGCGCATGGCACCGTTGGCCGCGCCCGCATCTGCCGCAATGGCGGTGGATGCCGGGGCAGGCGCCATCACGGCCGGGGGCTTGCCGCTGGCCTCCCGGCGTTGCATCGCCTTGCTGGATGCGGGAGCTTTCAGAGTCTCCATGCCCTCCGCGTACTCCTGTGGGCGCAGCGAGGCATAGCGCTCGCTCTGCACTACGGGCCGGGGCACATAGAGAGGCGTGTAGAGATCCTGGATGAAGGAGATCGGCCGGCCAGAGGCGAGCGTGAGCGTCACCTTCTCCCAGTCCGACTCGCTGGTGTTCTCCACGACGGCCCAGCCCTGCATCAGCGCCTCGTCCTTCCTGGCCTCATCGAAGACCAGGCGATAGCTGCTCTTCCAGACGGGCGCCTCGGCCACATAGCCGACGCGCACCAGGCGCTCTCCCTTGCCGGCAAAGCGGAGGGTCACCGGGCGCGTATCCACGTCGCGGTTCTCTGCGAGAAGCTGGAGGGCTTTCTGCAGCTCCGCGTTCAGGCGGGCATCCGCCAGGGAGACGCTTCGGATGGAATCGAGCGGGATTGCCTTCAGGCCCTCCTCGGTCACCAGTTCCAGGATCTGCTCCTCGACCAGCACGTTCCCGGGCAGAAGCTGCTTCTTCTGGGAACGCACTGCCAGAATCTTGCCGGACGCCAACTCCGGGGTGCGTACGCTTACCGTTGCCCCGCGAAGCTGGCGCAGGAGCTCCGGGAGGGTCGGCTGTCCGGTGAGGTCCACGCCGAAGCCCTTCAGCGCGCGCTCCAGCGGCTCGCGCGAGGCGTAGTTGACGCTGCTCACGCTGCCTCCGCCCAGATCCATCACCACCAGTGACTTCAGGAGGTCGTTGATCCCCTCCGTCTTGAAGCGCATCGTGACCTCCGCCGCATCGGTCACGCGCCCGTTGTGCTCGAAGTAGGCCACCCCAGAGCTGAAAACCGTCACTTTCGAGACGGGCAAAGTCGCCTCCGCCGCGCCTACCCCATCCGGCACCGCCCATGCGAGCAGCGCCAGGGCGAGAGCTAGCTGTTTCATAAAGATCCCGGGGATGCAAGGGGCGATGGGCCCCCTGCCCCTCCCGTCCTCCTCTCTCGTTTCGTTCCGCGATCTCGCCGCCTCTTGCAAGCGGGCGCCGGCGCGAAGACTCCCAGGCCTCGATCCGGTCGGGCCGCGCTCCAGCGCTCCTGGAGATGACTCGCGAGAGCACGCGCTCTACTCTCTATGACGCTACATCGGCCCGGATCCTTCACTCGGGGTTCGCTCTGCCAGGCGCGGGCCTATCCCAAGGAGCGGCGGGGGAGGTGCCCGCCGTCTCAATGGCGCGGGCGATCCGGTCGCGCCACCGGTACACCGCGGCGGGGTCGTCGGTGTAGCGGGTCATGCTCTCGGCCACTTCCGCGGGCACCTCGAGCAGAGCTTTGGCCGTCTCCAGCCACTTGGCCTGGCGCTCGTGCAGCTGGGGCGAGGCTTCCACCTTCGCGATCGTGGCTTCGAGAATCCGAACGTAGGCGTAATCTTCCAGGCCGTCACGGAAGTTCTCCAGACGGATCGTCGCGAGCGGCGTTCCGCCCGGACCAACGCACGTCCAGGAGCCGTCGCCGTGGTAGGTTGTCCAGCTCCGCGGGTCCCAATCGGTGAAGGGGCCCCCGGTGATCGGCTTCCGCGAGTTCCAGATGCTGATCTGGTAATAGAGGAAGCCGTCCGGGCGGTATTTCGCCGTCAGCGCGCCCATCAGGAGCCGGCCCTCAATCGCCGGGTACTCGATGAACATGTTGGCGTGGGGATGGTGCGGCCCGCAGCAGATGTACCACCACACCTCTTTGCCCCGGGCACGCGCGGCGGCCGCTCGCTCCGGATCAAAGCGCGACGTCAGCGGGCACCAGGCATCCACCGACTGGATCTCCGACTCCAGGCCGAAGCTGTGATCGTAGGTGGTGGTCATTACCATGACATCGGGGAACTCTTTCTTGAGCTCCGCAGCCGCACGCTCCACGCCAGGGAACTTCTCTTTCGGATGCTCGTCGCACCCGTAAATGTAGGCATACTCCAGGAGACCGAGCGCCTTCGCCTTCTCATAGCGCGCCCGGATCCGCTTGATCACGTCGGGCCAGCCATCCTCCGTATAGACGGGGAAATAGCCGAGGTTGAACCGCCCGAGCCGGCCCTGGCGATGCAGGCGCGCCAGGTCCTCGAAGTTGGGCTCCCATCCCGAGTACTCGTAGAGGCTATCGTAGGTGATGTAGTAGTCCGCCAGGAAGTCGGCCCATCGCGACCGATGCCGGCGCCAGGCGTTGACCGGGTACTCTTCCATCTCCCGCCACTTCGCCTGCACCTCTTTTGTCTGATCGGTCGGGTGATCGTGGGGCGCGAAGGTGATCGCCAGCGGCAGCGGCGAGGCGTCCGGCATGGTGAAGCCGTAGACGCGCACCGCGAAATCGAAAGCGAAGCGTGGCCGGCCCTCGACCAGGACATCGAGCTTGCCGTGGTAGAGGTCGGGGACCTGCGACTTCGGGGCGCGGACGCGGATCCAGAACGCCTGCGCGTCTCCCTTCGCCACATCGGCCTCCTTCATGAAGTCGAGGATCGGATCCGGCCACCAGCCGATATGCGGCGAGCCGTAGGGAGGCGTCGCCTTGGTCTCCACGTAGCCAACCGGCACCGCCTGGATGTTGCGTGCGGAGAAGCGCCTTCCCGGGCCGGCAAAGAGGTCACGCGCGCGCACCTGAACGCGCTTTAGGTCGCGCTCGCAGGGGAGAACCACCACCTGCAGGCTCTCCTTCTCGTTGCGCGCCAGCGCGACCTGCACGCGCTCCCGGATCTGCGGCGAGACGGCCCCCGCCCGAGGCAGCACCTTCTCCATCGAGCTCGCAAAGCCGACGACCACCTCCTCGGCGGGCCCCACCTGCACCGCCGGTCGGATCCGCTCGAAGCGCACGCGCAGGGCAAGGAGCGACTCTAGCCTGGCGGTCTCCTCTCGCAGGCGCGCGAGCGCCTTTGGCGCCTCGAGCACCGCTTCATCGCCCTGGGCAAGCGCGGCCTCGACACGCGAGAGCTCCTTCCGGAGGCCGGCAATCTCCTTCGTCGCCCACTCCGCCAGGCGGGGTTTCCCGCGCGCCGCCTCTTCCAGGCGGCCCGCCGCCTCGCCGAGATCGGCGCGGGCTTTTTCCACGTTGGGCGCCTGGAGCGTGGCGAGCTCCTTCAGGTAACTCGCGGGAAGGGGCGGGATCTCCTCGCCCGGCTCCAAGAGGAGCAGCCGGTCGATGTGGATCACCATCTCCTCGGGCGGGTCCTCGGTGAAGAAGTGCATCACCTGGATATCGGATGCATCCACCTTTCGGTCGGCGAAACCCTTCCGCACCGGGATCACGGCCTGGATCCGCGTGTGAGGCGGGAGCATCTCGCGATGGCTCAGGCCGTGACGAGTTGGCTTCTCCGAGTCGGTGATGAAGAGCATCAGCCGGTGGGGCGTGTCTGTCACGTTGACCAGCTCCATCACCAGGCGGTCGTAGCGCGACCAGTCGGTGATCGGGGGCTTCCCTTCAAACGCCGGCCACTTGCGTGCGCCGCCGTGCTCCTCGGGCCGCCATTTCCCTGTCCAGAAGCGCATAGAGAATTGGCCCGAGGCGGCAAACGCCTGGGAGCGCTCCAGGCGCTTATCGGCGCCGAGCGTTGTCTTGCGCTCGTCATGCCACAGCGTCACCTCTTCGTCGGTCTCGAAGTCAAACAGCACCGTCGCCGCCGAGAGCGGCGCGCCCGCGCCGAGAAAGATGCAGAGCGCGATCGCCCATACGAGCCTCATCTCACGCCACTCCTTTCCACCCGATGAGATACGTCGCCCGCGGGGGCCGCGTTGCCCGCCGGGGCCGGGCCCTCGAACCGCTCGTTCGAGGGCGGGATCTCGCCGTCTTCCCTGCGGCTCATGGATTCCGCCAGCGATAGACGTGGACACCATACGGCTCGAAGCTGTCCTCCAGGAGGCCTCCCTGAGGCGAGAGAGCGCGCTCCTCAAAGAGGCATTCCACCTTCTGGCCCAGGCCGGGCACGCGGAAGCGCGCTTTCACGTTTTCGGCGCTCGAGCTCGCCGTGAAGAGGTAGGTGAAGCCGCTGTGCCTGCGGACCATCGTGCTGATGGAGGGGTAGCCCAAGGCATCGCGTGCCGGCCCGGCCACCACTTCGCAGGCCACCTTCACTCCCGGATCGCGCTCCACCAGAACGTTCTGGAGCTGCGCCAGTTCGCCGGCCACCCGCTTCAAATTGGCCCAGACCCGGGGGTCATGGGTGGCGCCATGGTTCTTGCCGTGGCCGCCGTAGGTGTAGTAGGTCATCCCGGTTGCCCCGTGGATGAGCGACAGGTAGGTCATCGCGCGCACCTCGGCGTCGGTCGGATACCGCGGCCACCCCCAGCCCTCGAAGACCTGGACGATCGCCCAGATCGCCTTGCGGGTGGTGCCGGCGCGCTTCAGGTCGGCGGCAATCGTTTTCATATCGCGAATGATAAGCGGCACCTGATCGGGCCCATCCCCTCGGATGGGATAGAGCTCCGGGAGGAAGCCGTCGGTCGACTCCACGTAATCCGCGTAGCGAGAGTTCTCCGGCGAGCCGACCGGATCAGCCTGGACCGTGATATGGGCCGGGTCAATATCGCGCACCGCCTGATGAACGCGGCGCAGCTCCTCGGATCCGATGTGGCTGGCGGTGTCGTCAGCCAGGTACCAGGCGAGGAGGGCGCTCTCGCCTTCTTCGGTGGCCACATCGATCAGAACGCTGGC
>JAAZEM010000145.1 GCA_012512265.1 Armatimonadota bacterium
ACACGCACTCGCGCGAGGGCTACGTGATGCTCGCCGCAACCGCCCTCTTCCTGGCGGGAAAACAATACCGTGGGCTGATCCTTCTCGGGCTCCTCGTCTGGCTTGCATCCCCCATCCTGTTGCCGGAGTCCGTGAACGAGCGCTTTGCCAATACTCTGGAGCAGATCCGGGTCGCCCGAACAGACAGCCCCAGCGGAAACTCGCTGACGGCGCGTCTCTATGCCTGGCGGTATCGGTGGAACGGATGGTTTGTCAAGCACCCGGTGCAGGGGAACGGGATCGGGAGCATTCCCTTCACGGTGGATAACCAGTATCTGTTGACGTTGGTAGAAGTCGGCATCATCGGCTTTGGGCTCTTCTTGTGGCTCCTGGCACGTCTCTGGAAGACGCTATCCCAGGCAAGTCGTGCCCTCGCCGGCACCTTCCCCGGGGTTCTGGCCATTGGCGCTCTCGGCGCCCTTGTCGCGTTGCTGGTGCAAGGATGGGCGGCGACCTCGTTTGCGACCATTCGCACTATGGAGCCGTGGTGGTTCCTGTGCGCCCTCACGATGGCAGCGGCTAGAGAGGCCGGTTGCTGGCACAAGCCCGCACTAGGGGGGGCCGCATGATGGGCGGCGCCCGCCGAGACAGCGCTTCGCCTGCCGTTCAGGAGACCGGTGGGGTAACCACCCGGGAAATGCCATCGCGAGAGAGTGGTGCGGATCCAGAGCAGCAGGAGGTCCAGACCGATCCCGCCACGGTGCTTGCCGGCGAACCGACAGGAAGCCTCAAAGAGCAGTCGGTGCGTGGCGGGGCAACAGTCTTTGCATCCCAGGCGGTTCTACAGTGTCTCTCCATCGGTTCATCCATGGTCTTGGCCCGCTTGCTGGCGCCAAGCGACTTCGGCCTTCTGGCGATGGTCACCGCGGTTACTGGCTTCGCAGCCATCTTTCGCGATATGGGCCTATCGATGTCCACGGTCCAGCGCCAGACCATCACGCATGCCCAGGTCAGCACGCTCTTTTGGATCAACGTGGCGGTTGGGTGCGGGCTCGCACTGGTGCTCGCGGCGGCTGCACCCCTCGTCGCTAAGTTCTATGGCCGGCCAGAACTGCTCGCGATCACCCTGGCGATTGCCCCGACGTTCGTGTTCTCCTCCCTGGGGATCCAGCACGGGGCACTTCTCGGGCGCCAAATGCGCTTTGCGGCCGTCGCATCCGTCCAGATTGCATCCACCAGCATCGGCATCGCCGTAGCGATCCTCTTCGCGCTAATTGGCCTGCGCTACTGGGCGCTGGTAGCCCAGTCGCTCGCACTATCTCTTGCCACTGCCATTGGCCTGTGGATCGCGTCGGGCTGGCGCCCCGGCCCCGCATTCAGGCGAGTCGGTGCCCGAGAGATGCTCAACTTTGGTGCCAATATCACGGCGTTTGATGTCGTGAACTACTTCGCTCGCAACCTCGATAACATCCTTATCGGACGCATGCATGGTTCCATGGTGCTCGGTTACTATAGCAAGGCGTATGGCCTCCTCATGCTGCCGATCAACAACGTTCGCGGGCCGATGACCACGGTGGCACTGCCAGCGCTCAGCCGACTGGTCTCCTCCCCAGAGCGCTACCGTGCCTATTATCTGGAGATGCTCTCCATCATCGCCTTCTTATCCATGCCGCTGGTCACGCTTCTATTCGTGTGCTCGGAGGGTCTGATCCAGTTGGTCCTGGGGAGCAAGTGGGACGCCGCATCGCCGCTCTTTCGATTGCTGGCAATCACCGCGTTCATCCAGCCTGCCGCGAGCACGTGGGGCGCGGTCCTCGTTTCCAGCGGCCAGGGAGCACGCTATTTCCGCTGGGGCGCCTTCAATGCGGCCGCGACGTCGCTAGCC
>JAAZEM010000018.1 GCA_012512265.1 Armatimonadota bacterium
CGAAGTACACCATTGAGGAGTGCCGCGACCGCGACATTACCTACGAGCGCCCCATCAGCGCGCGCATCCGCCTCCTGAACAAGCGTACCGGCGAGATCATGGAGGATGAGGTCTACCTGGGCGATCTGCCGGTGATGACCGAGAAGGGCACCTTTGTCATTAACGGCGCCGAGCGTGTCGTCGTCAGCCAGTTGGCCCGTTCGCCCGGCGTCTATTTCCGCGATAACATCGACTACTCCGGGCGCGTGCTCTTCTCGGCCCAGGTGATCCCTGCGGAGGGGGCCTGGATCGAGGTGGAGACCGATGCCAACGACGTGATCTTCGTGCGCATCGGGCAGACGCGCAAGTTCCCGATCACCACACTGCTGCGCGCGCTGAACGCTTTCGACCATGAGCTCGGCGAGACCCAGCGCCCGCAAACGGCGACCACCTATCAGATTTATCGGCTCTTTGGCACCGTTCGGGTGGTCGAAAACCCCACCGTCGAGAACCTGATCTCCTTCGATGCCGGCCCGGTGATCCGCATCTATCAGGACGTGACGGATCCCAACTCCGGAAAGGTCCTCGCCAAGGCGTTCGATAAGCTGGATCGCCCCCTGGCTGAGAAGATCGAGGCGGCCGGAATCCAGAATATCGAGATTATTGAGATCCCGCGCTACATCGAGGCGACCATCGAGCAAGACGCCGTCACCGAGAAGGAAAACCCCCAGCGGGCCGAGGATGAGGCGCTGCTCGATATCTACCGAAAGGTTCGCCCCGGTGATCCGGCGACTCGCGAGAGCGCGCGCGCGCTCCTCAGCAGCATCTTCTTTGACATCAAGCGCTACGACCTTGCCCGGGTCGGGCGCTATAAGATGAATAAGAAGCTGGGCATTGACCTCCCGCTCACTGTTCGAAGCCTGACCAAGGACGACCTGGTTGCCATCGTCCGCTATATCATTAAGCTGAGCCACAATGAAGGCTCCGTCGATGATATCGACCACCTGGAGAACAAGCGCGTCCGGTCGGTCGGCGAGCTGCTGCAGAGCCAGTTCCGCCTGGGCCTCCTGCGCATGGAGAAGGTAGCCAAGGAGCGCATGACCTCCCTGGAGCCGGACACGGTCTCGCCCCAGGCGGTTGTCTCCGTGAAGCCGATCTCGGCCGCCATCAAAAGCTTCTTCGGGAGCAGCCAGCTCTCCCAGTTTATGGATCAGACGAACCCGCTGGCTGAGCTTACGCACAAGCGCCGCCTGAGCGCGCTTGGCCCGGGCGGGCTTTCACGGCAGAGCGCCAAGCTGGAGGTGCGCGACGTCCACCACAGCCACTACGGGCGCATCTGCCCCATCGAGACGCCAGAAGGCCCGAACATCGGTCTGATCGGCTCGATGGCGATGCACGCACGCATCAATGAGTTCGGGTTCCTGGAGACCCCGTACCGCAAAGTCGTCGATGGGAAGGTGACGGACCAGATCGACTATCTGACCGCCGATGAGGAGGCGCCCTACCACATCGCGCCCTCCAACACGCCGGTCGGCCCGGATGGCTCGCTCCTGGGCGATACCGTCGTCGTGCGCTACCGACACGATTTTCCGGCAGTGCCGCCGACCCAGTGCGACTACATGGACGTCTCACCACGGCAGATCGTGAGCGTGGCCGCGGCGCTCATCCCGTTCCTGGAGAACGACGACGCCAACCGCGCCCTAATGGGCTCCAACATGCAGCGCCAGGCCGTGCCGCTGCTCAAATCGGAGCGGCCGATCGTGCGCACAGGCGTCGAGTTTCGGGCTGCCGTCGACTCTGGTGTGGTCGTGCGCGCGCGCAACGATGGCATCGTGGAGCGCGTGACGGCGCGCGAGATCGCTATCCGCCGCCGCGACGGCGAGCTAGATGAGTACCGGCTGCTGCACATGCTGCGCAGCAACCGGGCCACGTGCATCACCCAGCGCCCCATCGTCAAAGCGGGCGACCGCGTGCGAAAGGGCCAGGTCATCGCCGATGGCCCGTCCACCGATCACGGCCACCTCGCCTTGGGCAAGAACGTGTTGGTCGCGTTCATGCCCTGGGAAGGCTACAACTACGAGGACGCCATCCTGATCTCCGAGCGTCTGGTGATGGACGACGTGTACACGTCGATCCACATCGAGAAGTACGAGCTGGAGGCGCGCGATACCAAGCTCGGCAGCGAGGAGATCACGCGCGATATCCCCAACGTGGGCGAGGACGCGCTGCGCAACCTCGATGAGTTCGGAATCGTCCGCGTGGGCGCCGAGGTCACCGCGGAGGATATCCTCGTTGGGAAGGTGGCGCCGAAGGGTCAGGGAGAGCTCACCGCCGAGGAGCGCCTGGTGATCGCCATCTTCGGCAAGAAGGCCGAGGAGACGAAGGATGCCTCGCTCCGCCTGCCGCACGGCGAAAAGGGGCGCGTCGTCGATGTGAAGGTGTATGCGCGCTTCAAGTACCGCTGCCAGCAGTGCGGCTCCGAGCTGCTTCTCTCGAAGAAGCTGGAAGACCGCGAAGCGGTGTGCCGGCAGTGCGGGAACCCGATGGTCCGCGAGGCAGGCGACGAGCTGTCGGCGGGCGTGAACCAGCTGGTGCAGGTCTATGTGGCCCAGAAGCGCCCGATCATGGAGGGCGATAAGATGGCCGGGCGCCACGGGAACAAGGGCGTCATCTCGAAGATCCTTCCCGTGGAAGATATGCCCTACCTGGCCGACGGAACGCCGGTCGACATCGTTCTCAACCCGCTCGGCGTGCCCTCGCGCATGAACATCGGCCAGATCCTGGAGACGCACCTAGGAATGGTCGGCCGTCTCCTGGGCCTGGAAGAGGGCTTCGTGACGCCGATCTTCCAGGGCAAGCCGGAGGATCAGATCCTGCTCAACGTGCAGCGGCTGGCGTATCACCTGCGCAATCGCGTCCTGCACCAGTACGTGACCATGGACCTGGGCGCCGCCGGCATCGAGGGCTTCGAGGGGATCGCGCTCCCGGAGCCAACCGTTTCGTCGGCGGATATCGATCAGTTGCCCTCGATCGAGGAGCGCGAGGCCGCCTACGCGAAGCGCGAGCAAGAGATCTATGAGGCGAACCTTGCCCACGTCGAGCAGAGCCTGGCTAAGCTCACCGAGGAGCAGCAGAACCGGCTGTCTGAGACGCTGGCTGTTTTGCCGGAGAAGTGGGAAGCGGCGAAGAGCGCGCAAGACCGCGCCCGCCTGCTGGTCGAGCAGATTGGCCGCGTGGTGGACGAGCGCGTGGGGATGGATGCCGATACCGCGAAGTTCGTGCTCTACGATGGGAAGACCGGCCAGCGCTTCGATCAGCCGGTGACGGTGGGCTACTCCTATCTGCTGAAGCTGCTCCACCTGGTGGAGGATAAGATCCATGCCCGCTCCACCGGACCATACTCGCTGATCACGCAGCAACCGCTGGGTGGAAAGGCGCAGTTTGGTGGCCAGCGCTTCGGCGAGATGGAGGTGTGGGCACTGGAAGCGTATGGCTCGGCCTACACCCTTCAGGAGATCCTGACGATCAAATCGGACGACGTGATGGGTCGCGTGAAGACGTACGAGGCGATCGTGAAGGGCGAGCCGATCCTGGAGCCGGGGATTCCCGAGTCGTTCAAGATCCTGGTGAAGGAGCTGCAGAGCCTGGGGTTGCAGGTGTCGGTGGAGAGCGATAAAGGGAAGCCGTTCGACCTGCGCGACATGGATGAGGAGTACGCGGATGCCGAGGCGGAGCGCCAGGCTCAACGCAAGCTACGCCGGTATTAGTCGGTAAGAGCGCGTGTGAGGGATTGAGGGTGGCGGACCTGACGGTTTACTTCGGAGATAATCTGGAAGTACTCCGCAGCTTGCCGACGGGAACGGTGGATCTGATTTACATCGATCCACCGTTCAACACCGGGAAGGTCCAGTGCCGTACCTCACACGCCATGATCCGTGACAGCAATGGGGACCGAACTGGGTTCCAGGGTATGCGCTACAGGACGGTGAAGCTCGGCTCGAGGGAGTACAGCGACATCTTCGATGACTATCTGGCTTTCATTGAGCCGCGGCTGCGGGAAGCGCATCGTGTGTTGAAGAACAACGGCAGCTTGTTCTTCCACATCGACTATCGCGAGGTGCATTACTGCAAAGTGCTCCTCGATCTGGTCTTCGGGAGAGAATCGTTCAAGAACGAGATCATCTGGGCTTATGATTACGGCGCGCGGCCCAAGAAAAGCTGGCCCGCCAAGCACGACAACATCCTCTGGTATGCCAAGGACCCGGAGAACTATCAGTTCCATCTCGAGGAGTGCGACCGCATTCCCTACATGGCACCGGGTCTGGTGGGACCGGAGAAGGCGGCCAGGGGCAAGACGCCGACGGACACGTGGTGGCACACGATCGTCAGCCCCACCGGGCACGAGAAGACCGGCTACCCGACCCAAAAGCCCAGAGGGATCGTAGACAGGATCGTGAAAGTCCATTCGCGCCCGGGCGACCTGCTGCTGGATTTCTTTGCTGGCAGCGGGACGCTCGGGGAGTCTTGTGTCGCGTTGGGGCGCAGGTGCATCCTGGTGGATAACAACCCAGAAGCTCTGCGGGTGATGGAAAGACGCTTCGCGCAGACGGCGGTTGACTGGAGGAACTGGACGCCCGAAGTTCAGTCCGGCGCGGCGATGCAGGGGAGTCTGTGCACGTGACCATTCGCGATCCTGAGGCCCGCATTCTGGCGGGCATCAGCGAGGCATTGCGCGCGGAGTACGCGAGCGAGGACCAGGCGCGGGGGGAGAGCCCGTTTGAGTGGATCAATAGCCGCCCCTCTCGGCAGGTGGGAGCGATCGGAGAAAAGGCGCCGGCGCCCCCAGGAGTGGCTGAAGCCTTATGGAGGCTCGCTTTCGGATGCTATCTCTCTGCTGGCGGAGATGACGGGATTTGCCGTCGGGAGCATTCGCGAGGAATTGGATGAGGATTAGCCACAGCATGGGCGCGGCACCGGAACGAGCGGCAGACTCCCTGTTCCTTACTGGCCCTGCGATGTGCGCTCCGGGTTGCGGGTTGTCCGACGTGACCCGCCGGGGCCCGGATTGGCAACTCTCATGGAAGGAATACGTATGGCCAACGGCGCGAACTTCGACAAGATAAGAATCGGTATCGCCTCCCCAGAGGAGATCCGGTCCTGGTCTTCCGGAGAGGTCAAGAAGCCGGAGACAATAAACTACCGCACGTTCAAGCCTGAGCGTGACGGGCTTTTCTGCGAGCGGATTTTCGGCCCGGTGAAGGACTGGGAGTGTCACTGCGGCCGCTATAAGAAGATCAAATTCAAGGGGATTATTTGCGACCGATGTGGTGTTGAAGTAACGCGGGCGAAGGTCCGGCGCGAGCGAATGGGGCATATTGAACTCGCCGCGCCCGTCTCGCATACGTGGTACCTCAAAGGCGTGCCCAGCCCGATGAGCCTCATCCTCGACGTGGCGCCGCGCCCGCTCGAAAAGGTACTCTATTTCGTCTCCTATATCGTCACCCATATGGACCGTGCGTTCCTGCAGGACCACTGGGACGCGATCAAGGAAGCGGTATCCGACCAGATCCGCGAGGAAGAGGCGGCGCGCGACGAGCACATCGCAGCGCTCAAGGCGCAGCTGGAGGAGGAGCTCGCTGATGAGGAGCTGACCGACGAGGAGCGTGCACAGAAGCGCTCCCTCCAGCTGGATCGCGAGCGCCTGGAGCAGCGCAACGCGGAGGATAAGGCCAAGGAGCTCACCGAGGGCCTGCAACTCCTTCAGGATAAGGATGAGAAGCAGCTCATCACCGAGGCGGAATACCGGGTGATGCGCCGGGTGCTCGATGTGGCGACGGAGCGCACGGGCATCGACTTTACCAAGGCGTTCCGCGCGGGCATGGGCGCCGCGGCGATCAAGGAGCTGTTGGAGAAGATCAACCTGGAGGAGCTGAGCCGGCAACTCCGCAAGGAGACCGAGGAGAGCCAGGGCGCGAAGAAACTGCGGGCGATCAAGCGGCTCGAAGTCGTGCGCGCCTTCCTTCGCTCGAAGAGCCGGCCGGAGTGGATGATCCTGGAGGTCGTTCCGGTCATCCCGCCGGAGCTGCGCCCCATCGTTCAGCTGGATGGTGGCCGCTTCGCGACGTCGGACCTGAATGATCTCTACCGGCGCATCATCAACCGGAACAACCGGTTGAAGAAGATCACCCTGATCCGCGCGCCGGAGAGCATTATCAACCACGAGAAGCGCCTCCTCCAGGAAGCCGTCGATGCCTTGATCGATAACGGCCGGCGCCAGCGACCCGTGACCGGCTCCAACAACCGGCCGCTCAAGTCGCTCTCCGACATGCTCAAGGGGAAGGAAGGCCGCTTCCGCAAGAACCTCCTGGGCAAGCGCGTGGACTACTCGGGGCGCTCCGTCATCGTGGTAGGCCCGGAGCTGAAGCTGCATCAGTGCGGCATCCCGAAGGAGATGGCGCTGGAGCTGTTCAAGCCGTTTGTGATGAAGATGCTGGTGGAGAAGGGCTACACCAGCAACATCAAGACGGCCAAGCGCATGATCGACCGGATGCGTGAAGAGGTGTGGGATGCCCTGGAAGAGGTCATCCGCGAGCACCCCGTCATGCTCAACCGTGCGCCGACGCTGCACCGCCTCGGCATCCAGGCGTTCGAGCCGGTGCTGGTGGATGGTAAGGCGATCAAGGTGCATCCGCTCGTCTGCCATGCCTTCAACGCCGACTTCGACGGCGACCAGATGGCGGCGCACGTGCCCCTGTCGGCCACGGCGCAGGCAGAGGCGCGCGTCTTGATGCTCTCGACGAACAACCTCTTCTCTCCTGCGGACGGACGCCCGATTGTGGCCCCGGTTCAGGATATCGTCCTCGGGTGTTACTACCTGACGGTCACTCGGGACGCCCCGCTGAAGGAAGACGTCGTCTACCGCCCGGCGGAGGCGATGCTGGCGTATGAGGTGGGCGAGCTGGATCTGCACCAGCTGATCCGGGTGCGCGTGCCCGTGACAGAGCGCGAGGGCACGGCGGAGGGGAATGGCGAGGTCGCAGAGCGCCAGGAAACCCAGGAGATTGAGACGACGGTCGGTCGCCTGATCTTCAACAACATCCTGCCGGAAGATATGCGCTACCGGGCGGAGTTCAACCGTGACCTGGATAAGGGCGCGATTGCCCGGGTTGTGGCGCGCTGCTACGAGATGCATGGCTCGGAAGCCACGGTGAAGCTTCTGGATGACCTGAAGGACCTGGGCTTCCGGTTTGCCACGCGCGCCGGCGTCTCCATCGCCTCCAGGGATATGAACATCCAGGCCGGGCGCGAGGAGATCATCCGGCGCACGGAGCAGCAGGTCGCGTCTATCAACCAGCAGTACCAGGATGGCTTCCTCACCGCGAACGAGCGCGAGGAGAACGTTCTGAAGTACTGGACGGACGCCGGCGAGGAGATCGTCAACGCCATTCTGCACAAGATCGACCGCTTCAACCCGATCTACATGATGGCCAACTCCAAAGCGCGCGGTTCGGTCAAGCAGATCTCGCAGCTGGCCGGTATGCGCGGCCTCATGGCTGACCCGTTCGGGCGCATCATCGACTCGCTGCCGATCAAGTCGAACTTCCACGAAGGCCTGAATGTGCTGGAGTACTTCATCTCCACGCATGGCGCGCGCAAGGGCCTGGCAGATACGGCACTCCGCACAGCGGACGCGGGATACCTGACCCGGCGCCTCGTGGACGTTGCCCAGGACGTGATCATCCGCGCCGTGGATTGCGGAACGCATGATGGCATCCACGTCTCCCGGCTCCTCAACGAGGACGACGAGGAGATCCTGTCGCTGCGCGACCGGATCCGCGGGCGCACGGCGGCATCCACCATCTTCATACAGCCGGATGGTACGTTCGTCCAGATCCCCCCGGAGGGGATCAACCGTGCCGATGGCGAGACGGGCGAGGTGCTGGAGCAGGAGCAGGAACCGGATCTCCCGGTGCTTGTGCCCAGGGGCGAGGAGATCTCGGACGCCGTGGCGGCCAAGATCGAAGAATCGGGCATGAAGAGCGTCCATATCCGCTCGCCGCTGACGTGTGAGCTCCGCTACGGTATCTGCGCGCGCTGCTACGGCCGTGACATGGCGACCGGACGGTTGGCCGAGGTCGGCCTGGCCGCCGGAATCGTCGCGGCCCAGTCGATCGGCGAGCCGGGCACCCAGCTCACGATGCGCACCTTCCACACGGGTGGCGTTGCCGCCGAGTACCTCACCGGCGTTGCTGAGGTCAAGAAGAAGAAGCAAGAGGCGCTGCGCGAGCTGCACGAGGATATCCGCCGCGGCATCATCCGCTTCGACGTGACTGGTGCGGAGGAGACCGGGGATACGTCTGCGTTCGATATGTCCGTGGGCGAGCGCGAGCGTGTTCGCCAGGTGCAGGAGCTCCTGAAGGTTCTTGAGGAGCAGGTGAAGGGCCTCCTGCGCGTCGTGGAGCTGTTCGAGGCACGCAAGCCGAAGGGACAGGCGATCATCACCGATATCGACGGCCTCGTCGCCGATATTGAGACGCACCGCCTGCGCCAGGTGATCGTGCATGCCGACCTACCGATTGATGGCCCGGATAAGGTCGTTGGCGAGTACGCGGCGAAGGAGATCATCGACGACGAGACGGGCGAAGTGCTCCTGCGCAAGGGCGGGGAGGTGACCGAGCGCGTTCTCCGTCGCCTCCGCGAGTTGGGCAAGTCGACGATCACCGTGCGCCGGCCCCACCTGGTGCCGTATCGCGGAAAGCTCGAAGTGCAAGTGGGCGACCATATCCGCGCCGGCGACCGTCTGACGGAAGGCCCGCTGCACCCGCAGGATATCCTGAAGCTGCAGGGTATCGAGGGCGTGCAAGCCTACCTGGTCGCCGAGATCCAGCAGGTGTATAAGAGCCAGGGCGTTGATATCAACGACAAGCACGTCGAGGTCATCGTCCGTCAGATGCTGAAGAAGCGGAAGGTGCTGGATCCGGGCGATACGGATCTGCTTCCTGGCCAGGTGGTGGACAAGTTCGAGCTGCAGGCGGAGAACGTGCGCGTGGAGCGCCTTGGTGGGAGGCCCGCTCGCGCCGAATACCTCCTGCTCGGGATCACGGAGGCCTCGCTTGCGACGGAGTCGTTCCTGTCCGCCGCGTCGTTCCAGAAGACGACCAAGGTGCTGACGGATGCCGCCGTCAAGGGCAAGGAAGACCATCTGGTTGGCCTGAAGGAGAACGTGATCATCGGCCGGCTGATCCCGGCGGGCACGGGGATGGTGCCCTACCGCGAGTTGCGCGTCACGCCTACCGATGGCGATGTGAGCGCTTTCGAGCGCCTCTTGCCCGCGGATGAGGATCTGGCTTCCGAGACCTACACGGCGGCGCGCGCTGTGAGCATCCTGGGCGAGCGCGAGGAGCGGTCTTCGGCCGCTATCCACTTCCCGGATGTGACGGCGGGCACGTTCGAAGAGGTAACCGAAGAGGGCTCTCTCGGGGCCGAGCTGGGATCCTTCGAGGTCTCTGCTCCAGAGGCCACGGAGGAAGAGACGGACGAGGATAGCGAGTAGCACTGCGCTATAGCGCATGCTGTGCAAGAGCGCGGGGGCGGGGCCAACGTTGGCCCCGCCCCCGCGCTTGTTCGGAGAGGCCGGGCGTGCCGGCCATTCGTGGCGTGCTTAAGAGCACGGCGAGTCACCACCAACCGTGCCGATATCAGGCGCTGTTATGCTCCCTCTTTCTCCAGCGTCCCGAGGGCCTCCGTGAACACCCGATACTCCTCCGCACCGAACATGGCAAAGACCACGCGCCGCAGCGACGTGTCGGGATGCGCCTGGAGGAAGTCGCGCACAGTGCTCAGAGCCAGGGGCGCCGCGCGCTCGATGGGGTAGCCGTAAACACCGGTAGAGATAGAGCAGAAGGCGATGCTCTCCAGGCCCTTCTTATGGGCTACCTCCATGCAGGAGCGGTAGCAGGACGCCAGTAGCTCTGGCTCGCCCCGGGTGCCACCGTGCCACACCGGCCCGGGCGTGTGGATGATGTACGGTTGCTTCAATCGGTGGCCACCAGTGAGCACCGCGGTGCCCGTTGGCGCGCCGTTAGGGGCAACGCGCTTCAGCTCCTCCAGGAGCTCTGGACCGGCAGCACGGTGTATCGCGCCATCCACCCCACCACCGCCGCGCATCTTCGTGTTTGCGGCGTTGACAATCGCATCCGTCTCCTGGTCGAGGACGCTTCCCCGAACGACGGTGAGTGTCGTCTGGTTCACCTGCATCGTGCGATCCCTCCCAACAGGCCGGCCCTGGCAAGGATGTCATGGGCGAGGGGCCGGCTCCTCCCAGGCGGCATTATACCAGGATGGCACCGCGTGATCAAACGGCAGCAGAGTGCCGGGGCGCGGTTTGGGCGGCCCCTGAGACAGGGTATCCTCAAGGTGGGGCAGGGCATGAGGACGCCACTGTGTCGGGAGGACGCCAGATGATAGCCAAGCGGATGCGGCTGTTCGCGGGCACCGCGCATCCGGAGTTCGCGCGGAAGTTGGGCGAGCACCTGGGGCTTACGCCTGACCCCTCCGAGGCGTTCCACTTCACCGATGGCAACCTCTTCGTCAAGATCGGCGTCAATGTGCGGGGGTATGAGGTCTTCCTGGTGCAGACGCTCTCGCCACCTGTGAACGACCATCTGATGGAGCTCATCTTCCTGATCGATGCGTGTAAGCGCGCCAGTTCAGGGCCGGTCACGGCGGTCATTCCCTACTACTCGTACGCGCTTGCGGACAAGAAGGATGAGCCACGCGTCTCCATCCGCGGGCGCATCATCGCCGACCTCCTCGAGACCGCCGGGGTGGATCGCGTCCTTACAATGGACCTCCATTCGCCGCAGATTCAGGGCTTCTTCCGCAAGCCGGTGGATCACCTCTACGCGATGCCGGTGCTGGCGGAGGATTTCCGCGCGCGCGCCATCCCGGATCTGGTCGTCGTATCCCCCGATATGGGGTTCGCGAAGCGCGCGCGGCACTTCGCGCTCCTGCTGGACTCGCTGGTCGCTATTGGCGACAAAGTGCGCCGCGGGCACGAGGAGCGCGCCGAGGTGTTGAGCATCGTGGGCGACGTCCGGGGGTGCAACGCCTTGATCGTGGATGATATCATCGTCTCGGGCACCTCGCTCGTGTCCCTGGCGGAGGTGCTGGTGCGCGAGGGCGCGAAGGAGATCTATGCCGCGGCAACCCACGGGGTGCTTTCAGAGGGCGCGGTGGAGAGGCTAGCCGCCAGCCCGATCAAGGAAGTGGTGATCACCGACACACTCCCTCTTCCACCGGAGAAGCACCATCCCAAGATCCGGCAGGTTTCCGTCACCCCCCTCTTTGCCGAGGCGATCCGGCGCATCTACGAGGAGGAATCGGTCAGCTTCCTCTTTCAGGATCATCCCCCGCCGCCTTAGGGCTTAGGAGAGCCCAAGCTTCGCCGCGCGCCCCCTGGCATATGCCTCGCGGCCCTCGGGCTCGCCGCAGATCCGCCACTCCCAGGCGCGCTCCTTGCCATCCCCATAGCCGCAGACGTCGCGGGTGGATGGGATCCGCTCGTAGAGGAGCTCCAGGAGCTCCCGCGCCGGGACGGTATCTCCATACTCCAACCCGAGCTTCTGTAGCACATCCAGGTCCTTCTTCTGATCGCGCAGGTTCATCCCCATGCCGGCGCGGCAGAGACCCGTGCCGGGGTCGTAGAGGCTGCAGGGCGGGCAGATCATGCAGCACCCGCGCACCAGGGTGATGGGAATTTCCGGTCGTTTGTGGATGACATCAATCGCCTCAAAGAGGTTGTCGGCGGCGATGGGCGCCAGCTCCTCGCGTCCGCCGTGGAAGCAGGTCATGCACATCAGGTGGTGGGGGCGGATCAGGAGCCGGTCGGCCTCGTAGATGCGCCGGGCGGATGCCTCTTTCTCGGCCGCCATCTCCTCGGCGGGCCGGCCGGGGATGACGGCGGCGAGGCCCATCTCCCGCCCGCGCTCGTAGTTGCTACTCCGGGCTGCGGCGCAACCCCTCCATGCCGGTGATGTCTCTCGCGGGTAGGCGCAGATCCCCATCGTCTCCGTCACGGTGGCCAACAGGCGCTCGAACACCTCGATGGCAGGGCGCGTGTCGCCAGGCACGAGGCCCATCCGCTGGAGGATATCCAGGTCGCGCTTCTCGTTGAAAAGCGCGCCTTCGGGGGTGTCCTCGTCGCGCCCGGGGTTTTGGTAGCGGTAGCAGCTATCCGCATTGCAGCGCAGGGTCACCGGGCGCAGCGGATCGTCGCGCACGGCGCTCAGGATGGCGGCGAGACGGTCGTCTCCCAGGTCATCGCCACGGCCCGCGCCGATCCGGCAGACGATGCAGAGGAGCTGATAGGGCCTGACAGCGAGAGGTGGCATCGCAGAGGCATTCACGGTCACTCTCCTCTCGGCTCTCTGAGGGGGCCTGGCAGCGAGGAATTGCACCGGGCATCCCGGTTCTGAAACGCGGCAGCGCGCGTTTAGGGGCGCGCTGCCGCAGTTCACGCTACTCCGTCACCCACGCGGGCGGCTGGGGAATATCGACCACCACGCCACCCTGGCGCATCGATTCCGCGCCAGCGCAGCCGGTCGCCACGGCCATGCGGCCCGCCAGAGGCGTTGCCACAGTGGGCTTGTCGAGCAGAACCAGGTCGAGGAAGTCCTCGCAGATCACCGGGTCGGCGCCGCCATGACCGCCTTCGGCCGGTTTCACCTCGTAGACGCGGTCGGCCAGCCCCTTGGCGCCGAAGCGCCGGCGGGTCTTGACGATGATCTTGCTGGAGTCGTCCAGATTCTCGAGGCGGCCCTCAGTGCCGATGAAGGTGTAGTTGCGGAAGTACTCGGGGGTGAAGTGGCACTGCAGGTACGAGGCCTTGATCCCGCCCTCGAGCTGCATGATCATCACCTGGTTGTCCTCGACGTCGATCTCGCGGCGGTAGGCGCACTGCTCGTGGCCGGGCCAGGAGGCCTGGGCGTCGGGGCAGGTCTTGAACTCATCGCACTCGGGGCAAATCAGGTCGTTCGGGCGTTCGCCACCGAAGTAATCGAGCGAGCCGAAGGCGGCCACGCGCTTCGAGTAGCGCCCGGTGATCCAGTGGATCATGTCGATATCGTGCGAGCCCTTCTGCAGGAGGAGGGTGTTCGCCCGGTCGCGGCGCGCGTGCCAATCATGGAAGTAGAAGCGCCCGCCCAGGCCGACAAAGTGGCGCACCCACACCGCCTTGATCTCGCCGATCACGCCCGCGTCGACGATCTCCTTCATGGTACGGAAGATGTCCATGTAGCGCATGTTGTGGCCGATGAAGAGCTTCTTGCCCGAGGCGCGCGCGGTCTCGAGCATGCGGTCGCACCCTTCCACCGTAATCGCCATCGGCTTCTCACAGAAGACGTGCTTCCCCGCCTGCAGCGCGGCGCACGCGATCTCCTCGTGGAGAAAGTCGGGCACGGTGACAGCAACGGCGTCGATATCATCGCGCTCCAGCAGCTTCCGGTAGTCGGTGGTAACGAAGGCGTCCGGATTCACCTTCTCCTTGAAGTTCGCGAGAAACTGCTCGTTCGTGTCGGCGCCCGCAACCACCAGTGAACGCCCCTTGGGACCGGGCTGATGCCAGTGGCGCGCGAGCGCCCCGCGCCCGGACACGCCGATGCTGCCGATACGTAGCTTATCCATCGAAAACTCCTCCTGTATTTCCAATAGAAGAGGCAGGTTGGCTGTGCCGCCTCCAGCCAGCGCTATCTGACGGCACCCTCAAGGTAGGTTACGCACCCGGGGTGTGTTTCCCTTGTCAAATCGGAAGAATGCGCGCCGCGGATTGCCCCACCCGCCGGACCCCAGGGGAAGGGGAGCGACCGGGTGGCGGCGCCGCGTCATTTCTGGCCGTTGTCAGAGGGCGAGAAGGATGATGAGTTGCTCGCGGCATCCGGGGGCGCGCCCGACTCCCTCGCACGCTCGAGGAGGCGCGCGGTTTCCTGCGCCAGCGCGAGGGCGCGGCGCGCGTCCGCGAGAGTGGTCGCGCTCTCCAGCGCGGCGTTGGTCTCCACGAAGCGCTGGCTCGCCTGGGCGTAATACTCCTTGACGCGCGGGTCCTGGGAGAGGCGCGCATCGGTCTCCGCTTCGTGGATGGCCTGGGCGAGTTCGGCGGCGCGATCTCTGGCCTCGGCGAGGACGCGCTCCAGCTCCCTGCGGCGTTGGAGCGCGCGCCACGAGAGGAGGAGGGCCACGGCGAGGACGAATGCGAGGAGGGCGGCGCGAGCGCGAACGGAACGCGCACGGACCTCCGCACGGATGCCGTTGCCGAGGTGCTCGATCCCCTGGCGCCACGAGAGGGCGAACTCGGGTGCCGCGTCGTCCGTGAGGCGCTGCATCTCCTCCCGCGAGAGCGCCTCTGAATGCGCGGAGACTCCTTCAGGCGTCACCACCACGAGCGCGGTCTCTCCGAGCGAGAGATAGCGATGCAGGTTGAGGGTGAAGGATGCTCTTCCCCCAGCGGGCTCCTCTGCAAGCACCAGGATCTTCAGCTTCGGACGCCCATTTTCGGCGAATGCCTCCAGCGCGCGTTCATCATCGGCGGTAAGGCGTGTGACGCCCGCGTCTACCAGCACATCCTCTTGCTGAAGGCCGCGCACGACCGCCTCTTCATCCTCCGCCAGGCTGCTCTCAGTGGCGGGACCGGGCCTCTGGGCGATGGAGAAGGAGCCACGGGTCGGGCGATCTGCCTGTGCCACCCTGTTGAGGCGCATCCCGTCGTTGCCCGCCGCATCCAAGCGGGCGATCCCGGGCAGAGGCAGCGCGGCCATCAGCATGAAGGAGATCAGGCCTGCGCGGCCACCGGGGAAGCGTCTTCGGCTCACCATCGTCTTCGAGTCCTCCATCGCTCACTTCAACACACGATGGGGTTCTCCTTCGGGCCCCAGCAACCCCCGCTGTTTGATGGCGCACAAGCCAGGGTAAATCCAGGCGAGAGTGACCGGGGCACAACGAGCCGGAGGGGTGGCCCAGTTGGACCAGAGGCCAGAGATACCAGGCAAAACAATCCTCCGCGTCATGGTGGTAGCGTGCCTGGTGGGCATCATTGTCGTGGTAGACCTGGCGCTGTTGCCACAGGTGGAAGGGGCGTTCATCTACTACCTGGCGATTGTGCTGGCAACGAACTGGTTTGGCGGGTGGGGCATACTCCTCGTTCCGATCTCGCTCGGCCTATACCACTGGAACGTTGCGGTCACTCTTCCTCCTGGGGTACGCTACCCCTATCTCGAGGATCTGACGAGTCTCATCAGCTTCTCGCTCATCGCGGCGCTCACGCTGCAGGCGCGGGAACGGTATCACCGCGTCCTCGCCGCGGAGCGCGAGCAGGAGAGGCTGCGCGAGGCCGCCGAGGCGCGAGGCACGCGCCTGGAGGCGCTCTATCGCGTCGCCAGCGCCGCCAACGTCTCGCGTGATCCGGAGGAGTTCCTCTCGCTCATCCTGGACGAGGTGCGCCGTCTGATCCCGCACACCGCGGCGGCCACGGTCTTGGAGCGCGTGGATAGCCACCTGGTTCGCCGGGCGGCCAGCGGGCCGTTGCCCTCGGTGGCGATCGGAGAGAAGATCCCTCTCGGGCACGGCATCGCGGGGCGCGTCGCCGCTTATGGAGAGCCGGTGATTCTCGAAGGCGCCGCGTTTCAGCAGGCGTTCATCGAGAGTCCCTATCTGCGCGCTCTCCACCCCGGCGCCGCTGCCGGAGTGCCCCTGCAGATCAAAGGGGAGGAGACCGGAAGTATTGTCCTCTTTGGCGACCGCGACGCGCACTTCTCGGCCGATGACATTCGTGTGCTCCAATCGATCGCCTCCGAAGCCGCGCTGGTGTTGCGGGAGATGCACCTGCTCGCCAGCCTGACCCGCACCAACGAGGAGCTGCAGGAACGCCAGCGCATCCTGGATGAGCAGCTCGATCTGGCGCGCGACGTTCAGAAGGCGATCATCTCCGTTTGCCCGGAGCAGTGTACTCTCGGGCCTTTCCAGACCGCGGCATATCATGCTTCAGCTCTGCAGGTGGGCGGGGATCTCCTCCGGATCATCCCCCAGGAGGAAGGGGCCGCCCTCTTCGTGGGCGATGTGATGGGGAAGGGCGTGCCGGCTGCCCTGCTGATGACGATGATGACCGCGGAACTAAGCAGCCCCACTGTCTCCGCGGATCGCCTCGAGGTGATCCTCCGGGATGCGAATCACGCGCTCGCCCACAACATCGCGTCGCTCGATGCATCCGGGTTTGTCACGGTCTTCTACGCCTTTCTCTCCAAAGAGGGGCCGTGCGTCCGCTACGCGAGTGCCGGGCACCCGCCGGGATTGCTGGTCCATGCGGATGGCTCCATGGAGGCATTGGCGGCGCAGAGCCTCCCCCTGGGGGTCTTCGCCGATACGGAGTATGAGGCGAGGGAGCGCCGCCTGGCGCCGGGAGATCGCCTTCTCCTCTACACCGACGGATTGATCGAGGCACGCGACGGCTCCGGCGGATTCTACGGCTGCGAGCGTCTGGAACGCCTCCTCGCCGAGGCACGCCAGGCGTCGGCGCTCGACCTGCGTGACCGAATCGTGGCCGACGTGAACGCGTTCATGAAGGGGAATCCGCCTGCGGACGACATCGCGTTTCTCGTGGTGGCTGTTCAGGAAGAGGCTCCTCAAAGTAGCGAACCCGCGTCTTCTTGAACTCGCGGACGCTGTAAAGGATCGCGTGATCGTGGATACCGGCCGCGCCGGCCATCTCGCGCACGTGGCGCTCGCACTCTTCCTGGCTCCTCGCGTGAATCATGGTGAAGAGGGAATAGGGCCAGTCCGGGTAGCAGGGGCGCTGGTAGCAGTGGCTCACTGCGGGATAGCCAGCAAACTGTTGACCCACGGCGACTACGCGCTCGGCCGGCACGTTCCAGACCACCATTCCGTTGGCGGTAAAGCCGGCGCGCCGGTGGAAGAGGACCGCGGCGAAGCGGCGCATCTCGCCGCCCTCGATGAACTGCCGCGCGTGAGCGAGTAGCTCCTCCTCCGCCATGCCGGCCTCTTTAGCCAGCGCGAGGAAAGGGTGCGCCACCAGCGGCAGATCGTTCTGGAGGGCGCGCACCGCGGCGATCTCCCGCGCGCTCAACCTCCTGGCGCCGGCGGAATCAGCAGTGCCCGATGGGGAAGCGGCGGTCGCGGGCAGGGCCGGATGGCCTCCGTCGTCGCCGCCAACATCCAGGATGACCCCAATCTTGAAGGTGCGCACCGTGGGGAAGAGGCGGACCTGGATGGCGCCGGCTTCCATACCGAGCCGGGTCGCTTCCGCGGGGAGATCGGCCTGCCCAGGGACAGTGAGCGTGAACCACAGGTTGAAGGCGTGGGCGCGTTCGTAGTTATGGCTCACCCCAGGATGGCGGTTGATCGCCGTGGCTGCTTGCTCCAGGATGCTTGGTGGCACCTGGGCGGCGACAAGACAGCTCTGATAGCCGAGGCGGCGGGAGTCGAAGATACCGCTGATCTGGCGGATGACGCGCTGTGCCTTGAGCTCGCTGATCCGGGAGAGGAGTTGCTCCTCGGAAAGGCCCAGGGCCTCGCCAAGCGCCGCGAAGGGGCGGGGATCGAGCGGGAACGCGCGCTGCACCCGCGAGAGGAGGCGGGCAGTGAGGGCATCACCGATCTCCAGTCCAGCCTCCATGCGTCTCTCTCCGAAAAAGTGGCCGGGCTATCTGCCTCCCAGGGGAGCCTCAGCCTGCTCCGCGGCATGATAGGAGCTGCGCACCAGCGGCGCCGCCTCTACGTGCGTGAAGCCCATGGCGAGACCTTTCTCGCGAAGCGTCTCGAACTCCTCCGGCGTGTAGTAGCGCCGGATGGGGAGGTGATCCAGCGAGGGCCGCAGGTACTGCCCGAGCGTCAGGATATTGCACTCCACCGAGCGCAGGTCGGCCATCGTCTCCAGGATCTCGTCCCACTCCTCGCCCAGGCCAAGCATGATCCCCGATTTGGTGAGCGCATCCGGCGCCATCTCGCGGGCCATGCGCAGGACGGCGAGCGACCGCTGGTAATCCGCCTGGGGGCGCACTGAACGCTGCAGCGAGGCAACCGTCTCCAGGTTGTGGTTGAGGATGGTCGGGCGCGCATCCATCACCACCTGCAGCGCCTCGCGGCTGCCCTTGAAGTCTGGGATCAGCACCTCGACGCTGCATCGCGGGGCCTGCCGGCGGATCGCTTGAATGGTGGCCGCGAAGATCGATGCGCCGCCATCGGCGAGGTCATCGCGGGTGACCGAGGTGATCACGGCATGGCGCAGGCCAAGGCGGACAACGGCGGCGGCGACGCGCTCCGGTTCCTCGGTGTCGTACTCCGTGGGCCGGCCTGTCGGCACCGCGCAGAAGGCGCAGTTGCGGGTGCATGTGTTTCCGAGGATCATGAAGGTCGCCGTGCGCCGCTCCCAACACTCGCCGATATTCGGGCAGCGAGCGCTCTCGCAGACCGTGTGGAGATGATGGCTTGAAACCAGGCGCTTCAGATCCCGGTAATTCACGCCACCGGGTGCCGTGACCCGCAGCCACTCCGGGCGGACCGAGTGTGCCAAACCAACCCCCTTTGACTACGCAAAGCCCAGCATGCGGTCGAGTGCCACGCGCGCCTGGGCAATGATATCGGGCGGCACCACAATCTCGTTGACCACTTCGCCCTGGAGCAGGTGGTCGAGAACCCACAGCAGATACATCGGGTGAATCCGGTACATCGTCGAGCAGGGGCAGACCACCGGATCGAGACAGAAGATCTGCTTGTCCGGCTGCTGCTGCGCCAGGCGGTGGACCAGGTTCACTTCGGTGCCGACGGCCCAGGTGGTGCCAGCGGGCGCCTCGGTGATGCGCTTGATGATGTACTCGGTGGAGCCATCATCATCCGCGGCTTGAACGACTTCATGGCGGCATTCCGGGTGCACGATCACGCGCACATCGGGATACTTCTCGCGCGCCGCGGCGATCTGCTCGACGGTGAAGCGCTGGTGTACCGAGCAGAAACCTTTCCACAGGATCACCCGGGCGTTGCGGAGCTGCTCCGGCGTGTTGCCACCCAGCTCTTGCTCGGGATCCCAAACCACGAGTTGATCCGTGGGGACGCCCAGCTTGACCGACGTGTTGCGGCCAAGGTGCTCGTCTGGGAAGAAGAGGAGCCGCTCTCCCTGCGAAAGCGCCCAGGTGATGATACTCACCGCGTTAGACGAGGTGCACACGGCGCCGCCGCGCTCGCCACAAAACGCTTTCAGGTCGGCACTGGAGTTGACGTAGGTGATCGGCACCGTGCCGTCGCCGACAACGGCAGTCAGTTGCTGCCAGCATGCCTCGACCTGCTCGCGGTTGGCCATATCGGCCATCGAGCATCCCGCCTCCAGGTTGGGGAGGATGACGCGCTGGTGGTCCGCCGCGAGGATATCGGCGCTCTCCGCCATGAAGTGGACGCCGCAAAAGACGATCGCCTTCGCCTCGCGCCGGCCGGCGGCCAGCCGCGAGAGTTTGAAGGAGTCGCCCGTGAAATCGACGTGCTTGATGATCTCGTCACGCTGGTAGTGGTGGCCCAGAATCACCACCTCGCTGCCGAGCGCCGATCTGGCCGCGGCGATGCGTGCGTCCAACTCCTCCGGCTTCAGCCGGTGATACTCTTCCGGAAGCGGTTTCTGGATCAAAATCGACATCAGCACAATCCTCTGCCTGGTTCCCCCTTGGGACTCCGCGATAAAGATCGAGATGGCTGCCCCACGCGCGAAGCTGAAGCTCCGCGCTGCTTCTCAGCAAAGCCCTTCGGGCTTCCCCTCCCAGCCCGCGCCACTCCGACTCGTCCGGGAATGCGAACCGGCCCAGCCCGGCAGGGCTTCGCTCACAAGCAGCGCGGGGATTGATCCCCGCGCGCCAGGTTGCGCGCCAGCTTCGAGGCTTCGGGATCCTTATCTCGGAACAACTGCTGGCTCTCCCAAATAGACTCCAGGCAGCCTCATTCTATACCCTTCCTGCTTGGGGTGTCAAGGAAGCACAAGGAGTGGGGGAACCCCATGCAAAGGCTGCTGGAAGGAGGCGTTTACACCGCCGGCCCTCTCCTCCCGCGAGGGGACCGGGATCGCGCGCGGCCCCCGATTCGTGGAATCAAGGCGCGAGGACCGTGACCCGAGCGGAATCCTGGAAGTTGCCGGCCACGGCGCGTACAGTGCCGGTACCGGCGCGGAGGGCCCGGAACCGGCCGTGGGCGTCGATGCTGCCGATGCCCCCCTCAACGATCCACGTAGGCACCTTGCGCACAGGCACGCCCCCGGAGATGCTCACCTGGAAGGGCACGCTCTCACCGACCCTGACCTTCACGTCTTGGGGGGTGACTGCCACGCCGGCGACATCATCGATCCCGAGGTGGGCGGGCGCGAGTGCCACGGCAATGGTCGAGAACGAGCCGAAGTCCGTCTCTACAAAGACGCGCACGGGGAGGCGACCTGCCCCCTCGAAGGTGGCTTCGAGCGTTCCCTTGGGAACGTTTTCAAACTCGAAGCGGCCCTCGTCATCCGTGGTGGTGCGGTAGGGGAGTCCGCCGGGTGTCCGGAGGGAGACCCGCGCGCCGGCCAGCGGCGCGTCCGGATCCTCCGCGAAGACCACCACGCCGCGCACGGATCCGGTGCTCCCCCCACCGCCCACCGGGATGCTGCCGTCGGTCAGGCATCCCGAGAGGGCCATCAGGAGCAAGCACGCGGCGACGCCGGCGAGGGCACGGCGCAAGAAGCCCAACCCGAGACGCAGGCGCGCGTTCACGGCGAAGCTCTCTCCGCGGTGAATCGACGTTCCAGGGGCGGCCACTCGGCCCCCTCCAGGAACCGGCGCGCTTCCTCCTCACGACCCAACAGCGCGAGGATACGGGCGCGTTCCAGGTAAACCTGCTCTCGCTCTTCCTCCTCCAGCAGGCCATCCTCGAGCCCGTGGCTACGCACATCGGCACGGAGGCGGTCGATGCGCGCAACCGCGGCGGCAGAGTGCTCGTCGGCAACGCCCACTTCGCCCCTCTCCAGCGCGATGCGCGCCAGAGCCCCGTGCCCGCGGGCCTGCAGCTCCGGCACCTCGATCTCGACCGCGATCTCAATCGCGCGCTGCGCCGAGCGACTCGCCTCCTCCATGCGGCCGAGGGCCAGTCCAGCGAGGGACAATCCCACGTGCGCGGCGGCCTCAATCTCGCGCGCGCCGATGCGGTCGGAAAGCTCCAGCGCGGTGCCGCACAGCGTGGCGGCGCGCTCCGGCTGGCCCAGGCGCAGTTCCGCGACGCCGCTGCGCTCGGTCAGAAGTGCCTCATAATAGGGAACATGCTGGTCGCGGGCGATGCTCGTGGCCTGGCGATAGTGGTAGAGGGCTTCGCGCGGGCGCCCACTGCGCAGGTAGGCGTCGCCCAGGTGCTGGTGCGCATAGAGTACCGAGCGCTGCGAGCCGGTTTGCAGCGCGAGTTGCAGGGCGTCTTTGCCCAGCTCCTTGGCGGTGTCGTACTGGCCGATGCTTGCGTAAAGCCCGCACAGCCAGGCGCGCGTCACCGCTGTGCGCCCGGCATCGCCCACAAAGCGGGCGATCTCCAGGGCGCGGTGCAGGCGCTGGTGGGCTTCGCCGAGCCGGCCAAGGGCAAACGCGCACACCCCGAGGTTGATCTGCGCTTCGATATGCTGCTCGCGATGGCTCAGCTTCTCTGCGTCATCCTGGCACTCGCGGGCGATCGCCGCGGCGGCCTCGTAATCGCCACAGTCGATGTAGACGTTGGCGATGTTGGCATGCACATAGAGGCGGCCGAAGGTGGCGGCCTGTTCATCGGGGCTGGTGTCGATGATCTGTAGCGCGGCGTCAAACTGCTCCAGCGCCTGCCGATACTCTCCGAGATGCTCGTAAACACACCCGATGCAGAGCGTGCCTTTCCACCGGCTCCACCAATCCTCGGCCTCCGCGACCATGCGCGACTGCTCCAGGGCAGCCTCCGGACGCCCGAGCTGCAGCAACACGTTCGCAAGACTCAGACGGGCGCTCAACTCCTCCTCGCGGTTCCCACCCTGATGGAAGAGATCGATTGCGCGCTCCAGGGATGCCCGCGCCGAATCATGCTCGCCGAGACGGATGCGCGCGTTGCCAATCCGCAAGTGCGCGTCTGCCACCGCCCGGAGGTCATCCAGTTCACGCCCCAGGGAGATGATGCGCTCGCAGGTGGAGATGAGCCCCTTCAGGTCTGCCGGCAACTCCTGAGCGCGCGCCAATTCGCGCAGGTGCTCGAACGCCTCGCGCAGTCGCCGGCGCTCCAGATCCGCACGCTCGGCCTGAAGCCGCTCGATCTCCTGCTGGATGCGCTTCCGCTCCTCGACCAGCTCCGCCTGCGCCTTCTCGACCTGCTCTTCGAAATCGTCGCCCTGGGCGTAGAAGTAGCTGAGGCTCTTTCCGGTGCGCGCGGCAATCTGCTGGAGACGGTGCGGCTGCGCCAGCGTGGAGCCGGCGACGTACTGGTAGATGAGCGCGCGCGAGCAGCCAATCTCCTTCGCCAGCTCTTCGAGGGAGAGACCCGCCGCCTCTGCGGCGCGCTGAATGCGCGTGCCCTGTGCCCGCCTTCCCTCTCGCGTCGAAAGATCCATCGTCGTGACTGGTCCGTTCCCTCACTCAGACGCGTCTGAACCCGACTTGGCCCCAGTATACCATGCCCGCGTATCGCTTGCAAGGGGAACGGCGGCCCTGCCCTTGGGACGCGGTCGATACCCCGGATGAAAGGGGTGGACACGGATGGGGAGGGTGGGTGTGCCTGGGGTTGTGCGAACCCCTCGGGGGTGGGGAAAGCGCGTTTACGGCGGGCTCTCTCTCGCCCCGAGCCCTGGGTGATGGGGGGGTGCCCATCGAGCGTTCGTAGAACAAGAAGGGGAACGCGGGAGTGCGTCGAATGGGGCAAAGAGCCCGGTGACGACCCACCTTCCATCGCGCGTGCCGGGCCGGAGTGGGGCTTGACGCGGCGACGTGCCGGGGTGCCGTTGCTGCAAGGCGCACTGCTTCGGAGGATGCGATGATGCCCAGGCGACTGAACCGCGGGGGAGACCGCGGCTTCACCCTCATTGAGCTGCTTGTGGTGATTGCCATCATTAGCATGCTCGCCAGCATGCTAATGCCTGTCTACTCGCGCGCGAGAGAGTCGGCGCGCAAGATCGTCTGCACCAGTAACCTGAAACAGATCGCTACGGCGATCAGCATGTACACGGCCGACCACGATGACTGCTATCCGATCGCCTGGGCTTTCTGGGGCCCGGTGAACTCGCCACCGCTTCCGATGACGCCCAACCTCAAGACGTGCGTCGGCCCCTACGTGAAGAACGATGAGGTGTGGTGGTGCCCCACCTGGTCCGGGCGCTACGGGATCAACGCCTGGGGCAACCCCAATGGGAGTGGGTTCGACTTCATCGTGCCTTCCGCGACCACACAGGAGGTGATCGGCGCCCCTGCCTCGGACACGAGTCCTGGCTCCTGCTGGTCAGATGCGTCTTTGACGATGCCGACCGACTACCCGCTTCTCTGGTGCGGGTCCCACTGGACGAACGCCCTCAATGCCCACTCCGGAGCGAACGATGGGGCGTTCCGAGCAGGGAACGACCGAGGCGGAACAAACATCGCCTACGCCGATGGGCACGTGAAGTGGGTGCCCCTCGACTGGAATAAGTGGATCCAGATCTACCAGACCCGGCGCTGACCGGGCGGGGAGAGAGAGCGATGATCACGGGAATCCTCTTGCGGTTGGCGCTGTGCGCGCTCTTCTTCGCGGTGGCCCGCTATGCCTTGAAGCCGGAGACCTTCTCGACGATGCTCGGGGATCTGGCGGAGCGCTTCTACAAGCCGCGCGATGCCTTCGACAAGGCGAACGCCTATCTGCCCCGCCTGGTCCAGCTTTGCTATGCCTTTAGCGCGCTCTTCTTTATCTTCACCTGGACGTTCCTCTACCATCACGTGCGCCAGCTGAAGGTAGTGACCGACCCGGAGGGGGGCCTGCGCCCCTACACCGCGCCGGCCACGCCGGGCGGGGCAAATCCCTACTCGGGCCTGGCCCCTGGCCAACCATCCGCGCAGCCTGGCGCGGGGCAGCTCTATGGTGGCCAGACCTACGGTGGCCAGCCTCAGGGCCAGCCGGCACAGCCCTATGGCGGCCAATCTCAAGGCCAGCCCGCACAGCCGTATGGTGGTCAGCCTCAAGGCCAGCCAGCTCAACCCTATGGCGGCCAGCCCTATGGCGGCCAGCCTCAGGGCCAGCCGGCACGGCCGTATGGCGGCCAGACCCAGGGCCAGCTAGCTCAACCGTACGGCGGCTCGCGGTAGGGCGCGCATCCGGCGAAGGCGATTGCCGAATTGAGCGGAAGCCCGAAGAGCGGTGCTTCTCAAGAAGGAGGATCGAGCTGTGATTGAGGCAGGCGTCGCGATACGCGATATCACCCCCAAGGGTACGGTCTGGATGGATGGCTACGGCGCTCGTGACCGTCCCTCGGAGGGGGTTTACGCGCCTCTGACGGCGCGTGCCCTTGCCCTGCGCACGGGGGAGACGACCGCCGCGATCGTTGTTGCGGATATTCTCAATCTGGATCGGACGCAAGAAGCGCTTCTCCGCGAGAGCATCTGCACGGCGACGGGCCTGGATCCGGAGGCGGTCATTCTGTGCGCGACGCATACGCACTGCGGGGCGCGGGTGGCCGACTTGATGACGCCCGGCGATCCAGACCCTGCCTATCTGACCCATCTTTGGGGCGCGATGCGCGATGCCGTGGCCGAAGCCCTGGATCGCCTCCAGCCGGCGAAACTCACATTCTCTCGCGCGCGCAGTTGCATGGGGATCAATCGCCGGCTCCCCGATGGCGAAGGCGGCGTGCGGTTCCATCCGAATCCCGAGGGGGTGATTGATCGCGATCTCGACACCTTCTGGCTCACCACGCCCGACGGCGCCCCACTCGCCTCGGTGACTACGTATGGCTGCCATCCCACGTCGCGCTCGGGCTACCTCCTCGGCCCGGATTACCCGGGCTTCTTGCGTGCCGGGATCGAGCGGGAATGGGGCGGCACCGCGCTCTTCCTCACCGGGTGCGCCGGCAACATTCGTCCGGCGTTCCTGGATGCCAATGGACGGTTCCGAAGCGCCGAAGTCGCCGAGGTGGAGGCCGCTGGCGAAGCGATGGCGGCGGAGGCCCTGGCTGGTCGCGCCGGCACGGTTGCGCTCGACGCTCCATCCCTGCGCGTTACTCTGGGTACGGCGTCGCTTCCTATCGCCGAGGCCCCTCAGCGGGAGAGACTGGAAGCACTCGCGGCGGGGGATGATCCCGCGGCGGCAAAGTGGGCGCGCCGCATCCTCGAAAAGCTGGCAGAGGGGCCGCTGCCAGAGCGGACTCCCTTCACCATCCAGACACTCCGCCTGGATGCCCGGCACGCATTCGTCTTCCTGGCGGGCGAGGTGGTGACCGAGATCGGGTTGCGGATCAAACAGACCTATCCCTATCAGGCGATTACACCTGTGGCTTATTCCAACGGCCTGGTTGGCTACGTGCCGTCGCGTTCTATCCACCCGCAAGGGGGCTACGAGGTCCTGGGTTCCTACCGCTTCTACTACCAGCCCGCTCCCTTCACGCCGGATGTGGAGGACGTCATCCTGGCCGAAGTCAAGCGGCAGATGGAGTTCGAGTGCTGATGAGCTTTTACGATCTGATCGAGCGACGGCGCAGCGTGCGCCGCTATCAGGAGACGTCGGTTTCAGAGGAGAGCGTGCGCCGGGTCGCCGAGGCGGCCCGGCTGGCGCCCTCGGCCTGCAACAACCAGCCGTGGCACCTTTTCGTCGTGCGCGATCCAGAGACACGGCGGGCGCTTTTCCCCGGGGCCGGGCAGGCATGGATCGCCGCCGCGCCCGTGGTGCTTGTAATGTGCAGCCGCCCGTCCGAGGCGTGGGTACGCCGCTACGATGGCAAGAACCACGCCGATATCGATGTGGCGATTGCCATGGAGCATGTCGTGCTCGCCGCCACCGAGGAGGGCCTGGGCACCTGCTGGATCTGTGCCTTCGACCCGCAGCTTTTCCGAGACGTGCTGAAGCTGCCTGCGGATCTGGAGCCGGTCGCGGCGACGCCGCTCGGGGTGCCGGATGAAGCACCCCCGGCCCGCCCGCGCAAAGATCTCGAGGAGCTCGTGACCTGGCTTTGAGCGGGGCGTCGCGCGTGAAGGCACGAAACGTCGGGGGGCTGGAACCCACATGGTTCCAGCCCCCCGACTATCTGGCGCCGGCGCGCAAGAGGCAACGCCTGGCGTGAGGAACCCTCCTGCCGGGCGTTGCCCCATCCAGAGCGGGCGGGTTGGCACTTAGGGCTGCTGCAGCTCGAAGTGCCAATCCTTGGTCGCGGTCACCGTGCTGGTCCACTTGCGCCACTTCACGTGCCCGTCGCCAAAGAGGTTGTTGTAGCCATCCGAGTGGCGGTTCACCGGAGGCATATAGGCGGCCGTCTCGGTGGACCCGGGGTTCGGCAGCCGGCGGTAGTTGTTATCGCGCTCCGTGACGAGCACCGTGCCCACAGGATCCTCCATGCTGGCTAGCGACGCGCCGCCATTACTCCCTACGTATAGGTTGTAGGCATAGTCGCAGACATAGCCCTCGGTGCCACCGCTGCCGGTGATGGAGGTGTGGTCCGCGTCGCTGGGACACCAGAGAATCTGGGAGTTCTTCAGATAGGGCTGGAGCCTCTCGTACCAGTACAGCCAGCCCTTGCTGACTTTGTCATCATACGACGTCCAGCCGATGCAGACCGGAAAGCGCTCGTCGTAGTCCTGGGCATACTGCATAAACGCAAGGCCTATCTGCTTCAGATTGCTCTGGCAGTTGCTCTTGCGCGCATTCTCGCGCGCTCGCGCGAAGACAGGGAAGAGGATTGCCGCTAGTATAGCGATGATGGCTATGACGACGAGCAACTCAATGAGGGTAAAGCCTCTCTGTTTCACACGCAACTCCTTTCGACTCGGGCCCGGCCCTGGCAGGCGCCATTTTGCCCCATGGAAAGATTCGTCGCGCGTGAGGGGTTTCCTCGAGGGACTATTGCACCCGGGTGTCCCAACAAGCCATCAAGGCATCATAGGAGAGTGACTTCACGTGCCAATCGGCGAAGAGAACCTGATAGCGGTACTCCTGGTAGTTGCCACGACCACCATGCCAGCCACCATGGAGATCCTCTAGCACGTTGATCGCTGCGGGCTGCTCCAGGCCGCTGATCGTCTTTCCGGAAAAGGAGAGCTCCGTGCGATAGGCGTAGCTGCACGCGTGTTGGGCAAAGACGCTTGGTTGGGCAGTAAACTGCACGTTTGAGATCTCCAGGATGCCGCTGTGACCGGTATCACTGGGGCAGCGCCAGGTCTCCTTGTTCCTCACATAGGGATCGATGACGTCATGCAGGAGGGGGAGCGCGCCAAGCATCGCCTGCCATTGCGGGTGGGCGCCCCAGATCTGCGGGAAGAGCTTGTCGATGATATCCACGCCGGCGGGAAAGCGTTCGTCCCAATCCTGAGCGTACATGCAAAGCGCCTGGCCGAGCTGGCGAAGATTCGACGCGCACGTGGCCGCGCGAGCCTTTTCGCGGGCGCGCGCGAAGACGGGGAGAAGGACCGCAGCCAGGATAGCCAGGATGGCGATCACCACGAGCAGCTCGATCAGGGTGAACCCCGGCGTGCGAGTGCATCGAACAGGGCGCCACGAGTCTGCGAGCGCGGTTGCACCGTACCGGTAAGCGATTTGAATGCGCGGGCTGTGACCAATAGGGGCTTTCCTCACGGCAGCCTCCTGACCAGGACGCCAGCGGCAGGAAGGACTTCCGACGATCTGGGAAGCACCACGAGTCCCTGGGGTCCATGCGCCTGCTCACATTCTATCACCGAGGGTGCCTGCCGTCAACAGGCGGAAGGCGCACCGAAAGTGTCATTCAATGGGTGGTGCGGAGGTTAGGCGAGGGCTTCTGGTGAGGCTTTCGGCCGGGAACCGCTCGCTTCGCAACCGCTCCGATCTTCATCTAGCAGCCCCCGCCGGCACGCCCAGCAGAGGGCCTCGATCCGTGTGCGCACACCTGCTCGCTTATAGATATGCTCCAGATGGGCGTCCACCGTCTTTAGGGCAATGCCGAGGGCGCGGGCGGTCATCTCTCGCGAACCATAGCGCCGGAGGGCGCGCAGGACCTGCACCTGACGAGCGGTTAGGATGTTGCACGGCTCGAGCGTAGGCACCTCGCAAGAGCTCGGCGCGTCCGCCTCCATTACCTCGAAGCCGTGCCCGCGGAGGATAGACGCGAGCAATGAACGTTCCGTCCGCGACAAGCCGACGATTCGGAGACATGGCTTCCGTGCCATCATTCTTCCACCGACATGGTTCCCAAACGGTATCTCATCTGTCACGATCATCCGGGGATGCTGGAAGCAAGATTCCCTCGCGTGCCATCATCCCCTGCGCACGCGGGGTCTAGGAGGGTCGCCTGCTCACCGGCGGCAGACGGCTCTGAAGTGCCCGGCTGGCGTGGAAACCCCCACGCGGTCAACTGCTCCAGCATCATGCTCTGCCTTGGGCGAGCGGCGGGGCCCCCCCCGCCGAAGTATCGCGGGCCACCTCGTCCTAGAATGGAGCAGTCGGGAGAAACGACGGCCCCCGGTCCAACGATTCGGCTCACACCTGGCCCAAGCCCCCTGGCGAGCGCCAGGGGAGTGACATGGGGAATGACACACCGACCGGACGCAGCCGCGCCTGAGGCCAGAGTGCCTTCAGACTGCTCATGGAGAGAGGAGAGTGCGCACGCGGGGAATCCATTGCGTGTGCTCTGGCGGGGCCTGGGCTCCAGGAGACCAGAGCGGTCTCCCATGTCATGGCCTTCGCCTGCCAAACCTTGCGTCCTCTCGCAGCGGCGAGAGGCCCGCGGTTCCAGCTCCCACTAAGCGAAAAGGGACGAGCGAGCGGGCGGGAATCGCTCGGCAGCGAAGCGTTTACCTTTCCACAATCGGCCCATTCACTCGGCCAACCCGCGTGGATCATACCACATCGCATGCCGAACGGGCAACTGGTGTTTCTACCGGAAATTGGTATAGGGGCAATGCCCTACAAGGCATGGGGCGATTTGATGAACGCGCGTCGGGAGGGAGGAGTGGTGCTGTGGGGCAAAGGAAGGTTCGCCTGGAGTGGCGTAGACTCCTATGGCGCGGGCCGATGCGACCCGCGTTCGGATGGGGGAGAAAGCGTGATGGATGAGCGTGAAGCACGATCGTTGGTGGCGCAGGTGCTGGTGCTTCGGGGCACCCCGAACTGGCGTGAGGAGGAAGACCGCCTCGTCGCCTCCGGGGCGGTGCTGAACTCGCAGGTGGGCGGCCCCGACATCGCCGCCCGGTGCGCGGCGTTGCGCCAAATGGCGCCCGGGCCGATGCTGCTCCAGTGTGATATGGAGACAGGGAGCGGCTTTGCCTTCGACGGGACGCAGATCCCGCCGCTGATGGCCCTTGGTGCTGCCGGGAGCGAGGAGCTGGCCCGGGCCTGGGGCTACGCAGTGGGCCTGGAAGGCCGGCGGCTCGGAATCGACGTCACCTGGAGCCCGGTGCTTGATGTCAACACCAACCCGGATAACCCGATCATCAACGTCCGCTCCTTCGGCGAGGATGCCGGACTTGTCTCTCGCCTTGGCGCAGCGCTCACTCGCGGGATGAAAGAGAGCGGCCTCCATCCGTGCGCTAAGCACTGGCCAGGACATGGAGACGTGGCCGTGGATAGCCACATCTCGCTGCCTACCGTCAACGTGACGCGCGAGCGCCTGGAAGCCGTCGAGTGGCTGCCCTACCGGACGGCGCGCGCCGCAGGCCTCGAAAGCGTGATGACCGGCCACCTGCTGGTGCCCTCGCTCGACCCGGAGAACTGCTGTACTGTCAGCCCTGCGCAGATTAGCATCCTGCGCGACGACCTGGGCTTCCCAGGGCCGATCTTCACGGACTCGCTTGGCATGGAGGGGCTGCGCACCACGCTCGATTCGACGGAGGCGGCCTGGCGGGCATTGGTGGCGGGCCATGATCAGGTTCTCATCGACTACAAGCGTCCTCCCAGCGAGAGTGTCGATGCCGTGGTTGAAGCCGTCCGCGACGGCAGTGTTCCCGAGGCACGCCTGCGAGCCGCGGCCTCCGTGGTCACGGCGCTAAAGGCCCGGCTGCGCGAGAATGCCCCGCTGCCCCCGGCGGAGGAGATTCGGTCCCACCTGGCGTCCGTAGCCCGGGCGGTCGCGGAGGCTTCCGTGACGGCGGTGGGCGCGCTCTCGGAGCGCCCCGACCTGGGCGAGAGGCCTCTGCTGATCGTGTGCGACGATCTGAAGCGCCGGGGTGTTGGCATTGCCGAGGAGCGTGAAGGCCAAGAGTTGCGGGGGACCCACCCGCTGGTGCGCATCCTGCGCGAGAAGGCGGGCTTCGAGACCCTCGTCTTCGACGAAGTGCCGACACCGCGGGATCTGGAAGCAGTGCGCGCTTCCGTGGCTGCCAGCACGGCGGTCGTGGGCGCGACTTTCGCGCACATCCTCTGCTACAAGGGGGAAGGCACGCGCCTGCCTGGAGCCCAGATCGAGCTGTGGCGCGAGGTGGCGGCCTCCGGCAAGCTCCGCGCGATGATGCTGTTCGAGTCGCCCTATGCCCTGGCCGACCTGCCCGCGGGCGTGCCGGTGGTCGTCGGCTATGGGGCCGACTCCTTCACGCTCACCGCGGCTGCCGAGGCGCTTGCCGGCGAACGCCGCTGCCCCGGGCGGCTGCCGGTGACTGTCGCATCCATCGGAGACTAAGCCATCCCACAGCGAGCGCACGCGGGGTTCCGCCCCTCGCGATGCCAGCGGCGATGAAGGGGGAAGGGGATACGGATGGGAGGCCATTATAGCGGTGCTCCAGGTCACGCGCCGGCAGGCGCGGGCGGATCGAGGCTGCGCTTGGTCTTTTGGGAGACCACGGCCGGATGTAACCTGGAGTGCATCCACTGCCGGCGGTTGGAGGTGGCCCGGGAGAGGATGCGCGACGACCTCTCTACAGAGGAAGCTCTTGCCCTGGTCGAGAGCATCGCGCGCGCAGGCAAGCCGATCCTGGTCCTCTCTGGAGGCGAGCCGCTCTTGCGCCCGGACCTGTTCACCGTGGCGCGCCACGCCGTAGGGCAGGGCCTCGTCGTCTCGATGGCTTCCAACGGCACCCTGATCACGCCGCAAGTCGCCGGCCAGGTCCGGGATGCGGGGATCCGGCGCGTCAGCATCAGCATCGACGGCGCGGACGCGGCGACGCACGACACCTTTCGGGCGCTCCCCGGCTCGTTCGACGCAGCGCTCCGGGGGCTGGGCTACCTGCGCGACGCCGGCGTCGAGGTGCAGATCAACACCACCATCGCCCGACACAACGCGGAGCAGCTGGCCGGCATCTACGAGCTGGCGCGAACGGTGGGCGCCGTGGCGTTCCATGCCTTCATGCTGGTACCCGTCGGGTGTGGGGTGCAGATCGCCGACGATCAAATGCTCTCGCCTGCGCGCTATGAGGAGATACTGAACGAGTTCTACGACCTGTCGCGGCGCGGAGAGTTACAGCTGAAGGCGACGTGCGCGCCGCACTACTACCGCATCGCTCGCCAGCGCGCCCGCGCGGAGGGGATCGCCCCGTCTGGCCCCCGCGAGGGGATGGCCGCGATGACGCGCGGCTGCCTGGCTGGCACGGCGGTGTGCTTTGTCTCGCATAAGGGCCAGGTCTTCCCCTGCGGCTACCTCCCGGTGGAGGCGGGCAATGTGAGAACGCGCGATTTCGCGGAGATCTGGCGCGAATCGCCTCTCTTCCGCACATTGCGCGAAGACGCCCTTGGGGGAAAGTGCGGTGCCTGCGAGTACCGCACGGTTTGCGGTGGCTGCCGGGCCCGCGCGTACTACGCCACGGGCGACTTTCTTGCCGAGGAGCCGTACTGCTCCTATCTGCCCCAGCCACGCGGGTGAACGCAGCCATCGGGGATGGCCCGGACGCGCGGGTGGCATCCGGCAGGGCGGGGGAGAGAGCGAGCTCAACGAAGCCTTGAGCGGAGCCGTGGGGCGCGGACCTGCCGACGTGGCCCGTGGAGGGGTGAGATGGACCGACGCACGTTTCTCAAAGGAGCGGGAACATTGGCGGCTACGGCGCTCGGCTTGGATGGGATCGCGGCCAAGGATGGCCGGGTGCCCAGGCGCCGCCTCGGTAGGACGGGTGTGGAGCTGTCGATCATCGGCCTGGGTGGGATTGTCGTGGCGAACACCGAGCCGGATGAAGCCCGCCGGATCGTCGTCGAAGCCTACGAGCGCGGAGTCAACTACTTCGATGTGGCTCCCAGCTATGGAAACGCCGAGGAGCGCCTCGGGCCGGCGCTCGAGGGATTGCGCGATAAGGTCTTCCTGGCGTGCAAAACGGAGAAGCGCGATCGGGCCGGCGCCGCGGCAGAGCTCCGACAGTCGCTGCAGCGCCTACGCACCGACCACTTCGACCTCTACCAGCTGCATGGTCTCCGCGGGATGGACGATCTGGAGAAGGCGGCTGGGCCCGGTGGCGCGCTCGAGGCGGTGGCCGAGGCGCGCAAAGAGGGGCTGGTCCGCTGGATCGGCTTCTCTGCTCATTCGGCGGAGGTGGCGCTCGAAGCGATGGAGCGCTTCTCCTTCGATACGATCCTCTTTCCTGTGAACTTCGTCACCTGGATCAAGGCGGGGTTCGGGCCGCAGGTGATCGCGGCCGCCGAGAAGAAGGGGATGGGCCGCCTGGCAATCAAGGCGATGGCGCTTGGCCGGATGCCGAAAGGCGCCCCGCGCACCTACCCGAAGTGCTGGTATCAGCCGATCGACGATCCCCGCCTGGCTTCGATGGCACTGCGTTTCACGCTCTCACAGCCGATCACGGCCGCGGTGCCGCCGGGGGACGTGCGCCTCTTCCGGATGGCCCTGAATGCCGTGACAGAGCGCTTCAAGCCACTCACGAAGAGCGAGCTGGCCGAGCTGGAGAGGGTCGCTGCTACAGCGGATCCAATTTTCCGTCTGGCTGCTTGACTGCCGGGCGGCTTGCGGGCTTTACCTCGCGGGTTGGGTCGCACCCTGCCTGACCGCGTGGTCCGAAGCAGGAAAAGAGGCGGACCGCCCGGCGCCCCTTGCGCGGTGGCTGCCGGGCGGTCTGCCACTGAGAACCGCTCCTCTATACGGGGCGTTACCCCTGAGGCACGGAGAAGGTGAGCCCTGGTATCAGGTGCGACATGGAGCTGGCAGGCGCATAGAGGATGCCGTCGCGCTCCACGGCAGGCCGGGCCATCGGAAAGGCCTGGTCCCCGATATGGAGGAAGCCACTCTGGGCGTTCATCCGGACAATCGAGCCCTCATGGATGAATGAGAGCTGCAGATCTCCCGGGTTGAACTGCGGTGCAGCGATGCCCAGGGCCTCCAGCGTCTCGTTAACCGGCACCATCAGCACGTTGCCCATGTACCACGTGGGCGATGAGTAGGTCACCGTTCGACCGTTGAAGCTGACGCTGCTCGGGCCGGTGGTCTGCGGGATCGGCGAGGTGATCTCCGGCGTCACCTCTGGCGCGAACCGGAATCCCCGAACCTGCGTGATGTTGAAGTCGGGGAAGATCTGCGAGATGAACGCAGCAGGCACCCAGATCTGCCCGGCGAAGCGCTGCACGGGTTGGGCTAACGCCACTGTCTCGCCGCCAACCATCGCCGAAGAGGCCGCGACTTCCATGACGACGCTCTGTCCGCGGGCGGTGAACCGGACCTCACTTGTGGCCGGATCGAAGGTGAGATCGGTGACCCCAAGCTGCGTGAGAGTCTGCCGTAGAGGCACGAGGACGGTTCCGTCCATCGTCACCGGTTGCGTGGTGAATATCGAGACGCCACCCGCCTCCACCTGGAATAGCGCTGCAACGCCCGGCGCGGAGGCTCCTGCGACGAGGAGCCCGGCCAGCGCGGTCAATATCAGACATCGTTTCATGATCAACCTGCTCCTTTCGAAAGCAGTTCCTTGTAGGCTCCCTGCAATGTGCGCATACCCATACCCGTTCCGCGCCAAAACGCCGCCGCCACGCCGCCGGGGCCGGACCTCTCGCGCGTTCCGAGGCCGCTTCTGGCAGCGCATCTGTGCGTGCTGCGGGCGTGCGGAAGCCCCGCGGGGCATCCTGCAACCGTCTCCGTGTCATGCAGGGCTGGGGCGCCACGAGCGAGAATCTGCTCCGTGCCAGATGCCACCTGGCACGGAACTTTGGAGAGAGAAGCGGGGATGACGCGGGAAGCGGTGGGGCGGTAGCATGACGCTGCGAGAAGCGATTCGGGGATTGGGCGAGAACCCGCTCTACCGGTTGGAGCGCAGGCGGCAGTGGCGAGGGATGCGCCCCTCGCTGCTGGTGTTGGGGCTCTTGTGCTGCGCGTGCGGGCACTCGCTCGCCTTTGTGCTGGCGCCCGCGTTCGCGGCGATGGCCGTTCTCCAAGACAAGCGCTCCCGGCTGTGGGAAGATCTCCTGCTGACCCGGCTTGCCTCCGAAGAGATCGTCGTGGCGACGCTGGCGGCGGCGCTCCAGATCCCGGCCATCCTGCTGACGGTGCAGGCCGCCCTGGTGTTGCTTGCTCTTATCGGCGGGCTCTGGCACACGGACGCCGGCACCTCCTGGCAGGAGTGTCTGTTCAGGCTGGTCGTGATGTTGCCCGCGCTCGTCACGGGCGCCGTCGCAGCCGCGAGTTTCCTCGTCGTGGGTGGGCTGATCGGCATCCGCGCGGGGTTGCACTTCGGCGACGCTCTTGGCGGCGTGGCGAGCGCCATCCTTGGAACGCTGGCCGCCGGAGTGTTGACGGTCGCCGCCGGAATCCTGACGATGCCACGGATGGTGAGTCCGATCCAGGCCCTGGCCCCGCCCCGGGGGCTATTGCTATCGCCCGTGTGGAGTGTCGAACTGCGGGCCGCTATGTCGCTGGAGATGGCGCTCCTGGCGCTCCTCAACGCCCTCCTCGCCAGCCTGCTCTGGAGGGCCTGCGTTCGCGCCGTGCGTCCAGCGAGCTCATAACACCGGCAGATACTGGTCCAGCTCCCACGTGGTCACTTGTGCCCGATAACGCTCCCACTCGATCTTCTTATTCTCGATCAGTTTCTCGAAGACATGGTTGCCCAGGGTGCGCCGCAGGAGGTCGCTCTTCTCGGCGAGCTGGACCGCGGCGCTCAAGTCCTCTGGCAGGGTGCGGATGCCGCGCGCATCCCGCTCCTCGGCTGTCATCTCATACACATTGCATTCCACCGGATCGCCCAGGGGATACTCGTTCAGAATTCCCTCGAGTCCGCAGGCGAGCATGACGGCGAATGCCAGGTAGGGATTGCAGGCCGGGTCGGGCGAGCGTAGCTCCACGCGCATTGCACTCTCCTTGTGGGGCTTGTACTGCGGAATGCGGATCAGATCAGAACGATTCTTCACCGCCCAGGAGAGGTAGATCGGGGCTTCGTAGCCGGGGACCAGACGCTTGTAGGAGTTGACCCACTGGTTGAGGACGAGGGTCACCTCTGGGATATGGCGCAGCAGGCCGGCGATGTAGTGCCGGGCGATCTTCGAGAGGTGGTAGGGGGCGGTGGGATCAAAGAAGGCGTTGGTGTCGCCGCGAAAGAGGGACTGGTGCGTGTGCATCCCGCTGCCGTTCTGGCCAAAGATCGGCTTGGGCATAAAGGTGGCGTGGATCCCGTGCCGCATCGCCACCTCTTTCACCACCAGGCGATAGGTCATGGCGTTGTCCGCCATGGTCAGCGCGTCCGTATAGCGGAGGTCAATCTCATGCTGGCTATGCGCGACCTCGTGGTGCGAGTATTCCACGCCGATCCCCATCTCCTCGAGGGTGAGGACCGTCTCGCGGCGCAGATTGCTCGCCACATCGAGGGGGGTCAGATCGAAGTAGCCTCCCTTATCGAGTCCCTCCGGAATGCCGCGCGCGTTCTTGAAGTAGAAGTACTCTAGTTCAGGGCCGACGTAGAAGGTGTAGCCCATGTCCGCCGCGCGCTTGAGTGCCCGCCGCAGAACCCAGCGAGGATCGCCCTCGTACGGCTCCCCCTCCGGGGTGCGGATGTCGCAGAACATGCGGGCGACGGCCTCCTCGCGCGGTCGCCATGGCAGGATCTGAAAGGTGGAGGGATCCGGCATGGCGATCATGTCGCTCTCGTCGATGCGCGCGAACCCCTCGATGGACGAGCCATCAAAGCCCATTCCCTCTTCCAGGGCCTCCTCAAGCTCATCCACCGTGATCGCGACCGACTTCAGGAAGCCGAGAATATCGGTGAACCACAGCCGAATAAACCGGACGTTCTGCTCTTTGGCCGTCTTCAGTACGTACTCACGGTCGTTATCCTGCAAGGCAACCCTCCCTGTGCGCGGCAGGCCAGGCGACACCGGGCGCCGCCTTGCCTGGCGATCTGTCAACTCATTATACCGCCGGATTGTAACAACCACGTTACGGAAGCGTCACCGCACGGTGAACCATCTGGGCCCCTCAGAGGAGGAATGCGAGCGAAGGAACAATATGGTGCGGTTGGAAGGGCGACTGCGCGACGTCTTCCCGGGTGGCCTCCCCGGAGAGGACGAGGATCGCCGTCATCTCGTTCTCCCGGGCCATACGAATGTCGGTGTAGAGACGGTCACCTACCATGGCGAGCCGCTGCCTGGGGATGCCGATGCGCATCGCGGCTGCTTCCGCCATCCCCGCCTCCGGCTTCCCGATCACTCGCGGGCGGGCGCCGGTGGACGCGGCGATCAAAGCACAAATGGCGCCGCAATCGGGGATAGGGCCCTCGGGGGTTGGGCAGTTGAGGTCGGGATGGGTGGCGACCCAGGGCACGCCGGAACGGATGAGGCGGCACGCTTCCTTCAGCTTGTCGTAGGTGAGACCCAGGTCGAAGCCCACGACGACTCGCTCTGGATCGGTCGCCGTGAGGGTGATGCCGGCTTGGCGGAACTCCTCCTCAAGGCTGGGGGTGCCAAGAAGGAAGACGCGGGTGACGCCCTCGCTTCCGAGCACCTGTATCGTCGCGTCGCCGGAGGTGAAGATATCGCGTGGCGTGGCCTCGAAGCCAAGGCGGCACAGCTTCTCCGCGTACTCGGTTGCGGTGCGCGAGCAGTTGTTGGTGAGCCAGAGAACGCGCTTGCCGCGCGCCCGACAGCGGGCTACAAACTCGGGCGCTCCCTCAATCGCGCGATCCCCGAGATAGCAGGTTCCATCCAGGTCCAACAGGAAGCCGTCCACAGTCTCAAGCATAGCACGGAGAGGGTTGGATGCGGCCGCCGGGAATCCTTCCGGCTGGCGCCAGGGCGCGAGAAGGGCAGGCATGGCCCGGCGACGAAGTAGGTAGCAATCGGGGCCGGTTCCCGCCAGGCCGGCCGGTTGGAATGGGGGAGAAGGTGAAGCGGATCTTCCGATGGGTTGCAGGCGCGCGGCTACCAGGCGAAGGCATGCATCCCCTCTCAAATCCGACGCACCACCGCATCACGCAATCGGCTATCGCGGCGCTTCCGGGCGAGGATCGAGAGTTCCTGGCGCCCGAGGCGGATCTCCTCATCTGGACCTACTGCGGCTTCCCCGATATGAATTGGCACTGGTATGGGACCTTTGCCGAGGACCCCAGCATCCCCTTCGACAGGCGTCTCCCGGATATCCGCAGGGAATGGGAGATCTCGCGTTATTGCGCCTGGAACTCGCTCACGCGAGAGGGTCGATGGTATCCCCACTGGCCCCCAGATGCGCTGGAAGCCACGGCCGACCACTTCTCCCGCGCCGTGAAGACGCTTGCGGAGGGCGGCTATCACGACGCACTTCGCATCCTCGGGGCAGCCGTTCACTATGCCGAGGATTGTGGCTCGCCCGCGCATGCGGGGCATATCGACCCGCCACTCCACCTCCCCATGGAGCGGATCGACCGTCCGGAGATGGAGGCCGCTATCGCCATCCCGGGATACACCCCGCGACTGCTGGGAAGTGCCCTGGAGACGGCGTGCGACGGCATCCGCGAGCGAGGCCAGAAGGTGGTGGCGTTCGCCGAGACGGCTGCCGGGAAGATCCGGGAGCTGTGCGAGGCGGGGGAGCAGCACGAGGCCCAAAGCTTGATGGTGCCCTGCGCGCAGGAGTGCGCGCGCTATGTTGCGGACCTGCTCCACACCTTCTGCGTGTTGGCTGAGCACGCGCGCCCGGAGACGCCCATCGCACCGCATGGCTGCAACCTGATTGCCAACGCCGATCTGTCTGAAAGCGATGATGTGCCACAGGTGCCGCGCGGCTGGTACATTCACTGGAACGACCTCAGGGATCGCAACGGTCGGGCTGGTCTGGTGGCGAGTGACCACAGCCCGGCATTGATGGTGGAATCTCCCCCGGAGCAGGGGATCCACTGGCGAACCCCGTGGCCACGCGCCGCGCGCGTGCGCCTGGGGATGCGCATCCACCTGGCGATCCGCTATCGAACGGAGGGGCCGCAGGGCTCCAATCGCTGTTCGATTCGCTTCTACACCGGAAACACCACGTTGGTCGGGATCTTTTGCACGGACCTGCTCCCGCCGTCGGAGGAGTGGTGTGATGTGGGGCTGAGCGCCGAGGTGCCCGAAGGCGCCTCCTGGGCACGGGTTTCCCTGGAGGCGTCCGGTGGGGAAGGGAGGATCCTTTTCCGGGATCCTCGCCTCGTCCGCCTGAATCCCTAACCACGCCCCTTTCGAGCGCGCGCTACCGAGAGTCTCCCGCCATTGCGACCCCGATGACGGGTTCAGCCGGCCTGGCGCCTGCTTCCGCCACAGGCGGCTCGATTTCGCCCGCGATGGGCGGCCGGATCTCACCCCTGTCTGAGGCGAACTGGGTGGGGAAGGACGCTCGGTCTGCCAGCCCCCCCCAGATCCACCGCAGGGCGTTGGCCAGCTTGCGAGGATCGTGCCGGACGAACTGGTCCATATTCAGGAGAGGGGCGGCCACCGGGATATAGCCCAGCTTGGCGATGGCATCGAGATCCGCCGCGACCGGGCCGGCCCCTGTCCGCCGGTAACGCTCCGCGGCATCGGGTGGCGGCGGCTCCGTGTTGACCAGCACAAAGTCGAAGCAATCACCCGCGCCGTGCTTCTGGAGCGCGCGCACGTGGTCGCTGGCGGTGTAGCCGGTCGTCTCCCCTGGCTGGGTCATGACGTTACAGACGTATACCTTCACTCCGGTACTGCGGCAGAGGGCGGTGCGGACCGCGTTGGGCAGAAGCGTAGGAATGACGCTGGTATACAGGCTCCCCGGTCCGATGGTGATCAGAGCGGCGTTCTCAATCGCCTGAATTGCTTCGGGAAGCGGCTCGGGGTCGATGGGATCTAGTTCCACGCGCTCAATCGGCGCCGGATAGGCCGTGATCGCGCTCTCGCCGCGGATCCAGACGCCGTCGCCCATATGGCCGCGGAGGTCGATTCGCGCCAGGCTCAGGGGGAGCACCCGCCCGCGAATCGCCAGAACTTTGCCCGTCTCGCTGATGGCCGTCTCGAAGGAGCCGGTAATATCGGCGAGCGCGGCGATGAGCAAGTTTCCGAAGGCATGGCCATCCAGACCCTTGCCTGGGGCATGAAACCGGTACTGAAACAGCTCTTTCATCAGGGGCTGCGCCTCGGCCAACGCCACCAGGCAGTTGCGGATGTCCCCCGGTGGAATGCACCCGAGATCGGCGCGCAGGCGTCCGGAGCTGCCCCCGTCGTCTGAGACAGCGACGATCGCGGTGAGGTCATCGACGACGTGTTTCAGGCCCTGCAGCAGCGAGGATAGGCCCGTCCCTCCCCCCAGAGCGGCGACAGACAAGTTCCTTCCACTCTCCACCCTCTTCTCCGTTCACACCCCACACCGCCCGTCACGGAGACGGGCACAGCCACCCACATCCGACCCGCAGCGGATCGCCGGTCTCCGCGCCCAATGCCCCAAGGGGCGTTGCATGGAGCCACCGGGCATCGCCAGGCACGCTCGAACGCGTGCTCCCGTCATCTCCGGTGCTATCTCCTGCATACCCCGTGCCCTGTCGCGAAAAAACAGGATTTTGATCCACGGCGAAACCTTCCAGCGAGGAGGCGTGTCCTGGGAGCTATAACGCACGATTGTTCGTTCCATTCGTTCGCCGCCGCGAATATGGCAGCAACGCGATCAGGGTCATGCGGGCCAGCGTGACCAGCGTTGCCCGGCCATGCCAGGCAGTCCCCGCGACGGGGATCACCAAGCGCCTTCGGGCGGCGATATGGCAAACCAGGCGAGCAAGACAACGTCGATAGGCGCCCCGAGCCGCCGGCGATTGCCGGCCACGAAGCGTGAAGGGACGCCGACGACGCACGATCTACGAGGCTGCCGGGGTTTCGGGCCACTTCCACTAATGGGTCTGTGATTCCGCGAAGGGCATTGGCACGTGTCGATGGCGCGTGCCTGGCAGAGGGGTCCTGAACGGCAGCCTTGACGGAAAGGAAAAGCCTTGCAGCTTCGACGATATATTCTGGTACCGATTTTGACTGGAATCGCTTTGGCAGCCCCCGGTTGGGGCCTTTTTGGCGGGAGCAGCCCGCTGGTGACCCCAGCCGAGGCCGCGAACCGAATGATGCTTCCGACCCGCAACACTATCACTTCGCGCTCTGGGCCGCGACGCTTGGGCTCTCACCACGGCGTGGACCTGCGAGCACCGATGGGCACGCCGGTGAAGGCCTCTGCCGCGGGCCGGGTCATCTTTGCCGGATGGAAGAATAGCATCTATGGCAACATGGTTGCCATCCAGCATCCGAACGGACTGGTGACGCGCTACGCGCACCTGTCGAAGGTCTCGGTGCGCCCGGGCCAGCGTGTGGCGCGTGGCCAGGTGGTGGCGCGATCCGGCAACACGGGACGAAGCACCGGACCGCATATCCACTTTGAAGTGTTGAGGAACGGCCGGGCGATCAACCCGCTGAGCGTCGCCGGCTAATCTGCCCATTCGAGAAGCGGTTCTCAGGAGCCGAGCGCACTGCCGAAGCACTTCTCGAATAGGCGCTAAGCGACCAATCCGAAGGCTCGCTCGGGAAGGATGAAAAAACCTTCCCGAGCGAGCCTTCGACCACGTACCGCACCAGGCATCCGGAGCGGTTGTCCCATGATACGGAGTTACGCGCGTGCGGCGGCCTGGATCTTGGCAATGGCGTCGACGATCTCCTGCATCTCCTCGCGCGTGCCCAGGAGCATGTTCTGGGTGAACCAGACGGCCTCCTCCGTGCACGCGCGCTCGGCGACCGGGCAGACCACCTTCGTGTAATCCATCTGCGCTCCGGCCACAGTGCCCTGGGTGCGAAAGAGATCCGTGCGGTAGAGGGGCACATAGCCGGGGCTGCACGGAATCCCCTCGGCGGATAGCGTGCGAATAAACTCTTCGCGGGGCATGCCGCCGAACTCAGCCGCGTTGTAGCGGAACAGGTAGAGGTGATAGCCGTGGCCTGTCACCCGCTCATCCAGGCGCATCGGGCGGATTCCCGGGATTCTCCCCAACTCCGCGTTGAGGAAGCGGGCATTTTCCATGCGCCGCGCCGCCTGTTCCGGCAGGCGAGTCAATTGCGCGCGTAGCAGCGCCCCCTGAAACTCGGTCAGACGGTAGTTCGAACCCAGGACGTGGTGCTCGTACCAGGCGCCATCAGGAATGCGACCCACATTGACGATCGACCAGCACCGTTCGTGGAGCTGCTTGTCATTCGTGAGGATGATCCCGCCCTCGCCGGCGTTGATGTTCTTGCTCGACTGGAAGGAGAAGGTCCCCATATCGCCGATGGCACCCACCTTTCGCCCTCGCCATGAGGCCGCGTGGGCGTGCGCACAGTCCTCGATCAGCGTGAGGTTGTGCTTGCGCGCCAGCTCGGTGAACGCGTCTAGGTCGACCGGGCAGCCGCCCACATGGACCACGATGATCGCGCGCGTGCGGGGCGTGATGGCGGCCTCGGCGGCCTTCGGATCCAGATTGTAAGTATCGGGCTCGATATCGGCGAAGATCGGCACCGCGTTGACCATCAAGACGGAACTCGCCGTCGCGATGAAGGTGTAGGGCGGCACGATCACCTCGTCCCCGGCAGCGATGCCTGCCGCGCGCAGGGCGATCTCGAGCGACGCGGTGCCGTTGACGTTGCAGATGCCGTATTGCGCGTCCTGGAAGCGCGCGAACTCCTCCTCGAAGGCGTGCACCTCCGTGCCGGAAGTGCTTCCCCACTTTCCGGAGTGGAGAACACGGAGGAGGGCCTCCTCTTCCCGGGAATCCCAGACTGGCCAGGCGGGCCATGGGCGGACTGCCGTATTGCGCACGGGAGTGCCCCCGTGAATCGCTAGCGTTGCTTTGGTAGATGCCATCTTGCTCCACTCCTCGCAGGTGACTACACATCCCTCTCGCCTGCCGGCGATGGGCCAACACACCCCTTCGTTTCCCCCCGGGATGCGCATTCTCCTCTCGGTCGTGCCAAGCCACGATCTGGCTTTACAACAACGCCGTTGTGCGGTATAATGATATCAGTCGCTCGCTGCCTAGGCAGCGAG
>JAAZEM010000146.1 GCA_012512265.1 Armatimonadota bacterium
CTCCCGAGGAGGTGCAGCGCAAGGCAAACAGCTTCCAGGAGTTTCGCCAGCGCCCCGATTGGCGCAAAGACAAGATTGCCTGCGACCTGTGGACCGCCGCCTTCTTCGCCCCCCTCACCAACTCCGATGACCCGAAGGTGCCCACCACCGCCCGCCTGCGCGACTACCTGGAGCGCGACGTCATCGACGGCCGGCTCCTGGGGGCGGTGGCCGAACTGGCCGCGAAGCACCGCTTCTTCCACTGGCACCTGGAGTTCCCCGACGTGTTCGAGGAGGGCGGTTTCGACGTGGTGCTTGGCAATCCGCCCTGGGAGCGGATCAAGCTGCAGGAAGAGGAGCACTGGGCGGATGACCCCTACATCGTGGGGGCCCGCAACAAAGCCGAGCGCGAGCGGCGCATACAGGAGTACCGGCACGCCGCGGATGCCGGCAAGCGAGCGCGCATTGCCCGCTTCGACGCCGCGAAACGGGCGGCTGAGGCCACATCGGAGTTTGTCCGGGAGAGCGGATGTTTCCCGCTCACCGGCCTCGGCGACGTGAACACCTATGCCCTCTTCGCGGAGTTGGCCCGGCGGGCGATCCACCCCCGGGGTCGGGTCGGCGTGATCGTCCAGAGCGGCATCGCCACCGACGACACCTACAAGCGGTTCTTCGCTGACCTCAACGACAAGCAGGCGCTGGTATCGCTGTTTGATTTCGAGAACCGCGAGCGGCTCTTCCCGGCGGTGGATAGCCGGATGAAGTTCTGCCTGCTCACCTTCACTGGCGCGCAGTCACCGCGGGCGGCGCTGGCGTTCTTCTGCCACGATGCCGAGCACGCGCGCGACCCCAAGCGCCGTTTCGCGCTCTCCGCCGCGGAACTGGCCCTCCTCAACCCGAACACGCGCACCTGCCCGGTCTTCCGCTCCCGCGCCGACGTGGAGCTGACCACGGCGATCTACCGCCGCGTGCCGGTGCTGTCCAATGAGGGCACCGGCCAGAACCCCTGGGGCATCCGGTTCATGGCGATGCTCCATATGGCAAATGACAGCGGCCTGTTCCACACCGAACCGGGGCCGGGTCTCCTCCCCCTCTACGAGGCGAAGCTGCTGCACCAGTTCGAGCACCGCTGGGCCACCTACGCGGGCCGGGAGACGCGCGACTGCCTGCCGGCGGAGAAGGCGGATCCGGCCTTCGCCGTGACGCCACGCTACTGGGTGGCAAGCGAGGCGGTGCAGTCGCGCCTGGACGCGGCCGGGTGGGAACGGGGCTGGCTCCTCGGCTTCCGCGACATCGCGCGTTCTACAGACGAACGCACCGCCATCTTCAGCCTCTTGCCGCCCGTGGGCGTAGGGCATACACTGCCGCTCGTCCTCCCGCACGCGGAACTGGCCGCGGAGCCGATGGCATGCTTCCTTGCCAACACCTGCGCCTTGGTGTTTGACTACATCACCCGCCAGAAGATTGGGGGTACGCACCTCACCTTCAGTTATCTCAGACAGCTTCCGCTGCTGCCGCCGGCGGCCTACACGCCGGAAGAGCGGCGCTTCATCGTGCCGCGCGTCCTCGAACTGGTCTTCACCGCCTGGGATCTCAAGCCGTTCGCCGATGACGTGTGGCGGGATGCGGATGACACGCTGCGGCGTATTTTGGAATGGCAGCACGAGGAGAACCGGCGGGCGACCGGCGGGCACGAGTGGGCACCACCGGAGTGGGCGGAGATCGCGCCGGATGGCTGCCCGCTGCCGCCGTTCAAGTGGGATGAGGAGCGCCGGGCGGTCCTGCGCGCCGAACTTGACGCCTACTACGCCCGGCTGTATGGGCTGAACCGGAAGCAGTTGCGCTACATCCTCGACCCGCACGGCCTGAGCGAGAGGGAGTTGGAGGATATCCTGGACCCCTGGGAGGACCCCACGTGCAGCGGGCCACACCTGCTGCCGGAAAAACCGGCGCTGGAGTTCCCGAGCGAGACGTTCCGGGTGCTGAAGGAGAAGGAGGAGCGACTGTACGGGGAGTACCGCACGCGCCGGCTGGTGCTGGACGCGTGGGCGCGGCTGGAGCGTGAGCGCCTGATGCCGGAACCGTACGGGGGGCATTGACGGGAGCCACTAGAGTGTGCAATGCGGCAGAGGACCGCTCTGGTATAGGGAGGATGCACCGCCATGGAACCCGGCAAATTCGCGGGCGAGCGCATGGCCGAATCTAACCCCAAATGGAAAGTTGCCACAAGCCGCCTGAAGGAGTTGTATCAAAGGCCGAATGATATCCGCAGCCCCTTCGCGCGCGACTACAACCGGATCCTTCACTGCACGGCGTACCGTCGCCTGAAGCATAAGACACAGGTCTTCTTTGCCACGAGCAACGACCACATCTGCACACGGATCGAGCACGTTAGCCATGTCGCGTCCGTGAGCCACACGATAGCCGAGTTTCTGGGGCTGAACACCGAACTGACCGCTGCCATCGCTATAGGCCACGACGTGGGTCACGCTCCCTTTGGGCACGCGGGAGAGGAGATCCTCCGCGAAATCGCCCGGGAGAACCTGGGCGACACTTTCTGGCATGAGCGGAACAGCCTCCGGTTCGTGGACAAGTGCGAGACTTTGCCGGATGATGCCGGGGTCGAACAGAACCTCCACTTAACCTACGCGGTGCGAGACGGAATCGTCTCGCACTGCGGAGAGGTCGATGACGAAGCGCTCGTCCCGAGAGATGAAGCCATTCGGTTGGAGGAGCTTACGGAGGCGAGTGCCGTTCCGCCCTTCACGTGGGAGGGATGCGTGGTGAAGGTCGCGGACAAGGTGGCCTACCTAGGCCGCGACATTGAGGATGCGCTCACGCTCTCCATATTGACCGAGGATCAATTGGCCGAGCTACAGCACATGGCGCGGGATGTGCTCGGATCCGCCCTCGAGGCTCTGAACACCACGGTCGTGATGCACGAGTTCATCATCGACCTCTGTACCCATAGTGATCCGCAGAAGGGTATCCGGCTCTCCGCCTTGAAGTTCGAGTTGATGAAAAGGCTGCGAAAGTTCAGCCAGGAGCACATCTACCAACATGAGCGGCTTCGCATCTATCGCGACTACGCCCGCCTGATCATTCAATCGCTGTTCAAAACCCTTCTCGGGCTGTATCAGGGCCGCGACACTTTGCGGGCCGTGGAGGAGAAGGCGCGGCTGTATCCTAACCTGGCCGGGGGATTTCGGGACTGGCTCTGGCGTTATTCAGACGCCAACCCGCGCGAGGACTCTTGCAAACTAGGAAACGAGATCCTCTACCGCCTGGGCGAGGAGCGCGATTACCGCCAGGCCATCATGGATTACATCTCAGGAATGACGGATGCCTATGCCATCAAGGCATTTGGTGAACTGACAAGTTTCTAATACGTACCAACCTTTATCGGCACGTCACTGGCGGGGAGAGAGGGCCATGAATCCATTTGAGGTGCTGAACGAAGTCCGCAATGCCTACAAGACGTTCGTGCACACCTTCCAGCAGTTCAAGAACCCCACGATCCGCGACTGGGTGGGCGAGAAGGTAGACGGCGGCACGCTCCTGTGGAAGGAACCGTTCATCGAACTCTCGCGGCGCTTCCGGCGGGGCGACTCCTGGAACGACCTGATTGGGCTGGGCATCCATCCGGAGACGCCGAAGGTCTTCACCGCCGAGGCGGGCAATCGCACCGCAGCGCCGGTGGCGCTTTATAGCCACCAGAGCGCCTGTATCCGAAACGTGATCGAGCGCAGGAACACCATCGTGGCGACGGGCACCGGGTCCGGCAAGAGCTTCTGCTTCGGCATCCCGATCGTCAGCGAATGCTTACGCCTGCGGCAGCAGGGCATGGCGGGGATCAAGGCGGTCATCATCTACCCGATGAACGCCCTCGCCAACAGCCAGTACGAGGACTTCGCGAAGCGGCTTCACGGTTCGGGGTTGAAGATCGCGCTCTACACCGGCGACACGCCCGACGCCTTCCCCTCGGGCGAGTACACCACTCCGCAGGAGTACGTGAAGCGGACGGCGGGCCGGGCGGAACCGTATGACTGCGAGCTGCTGACGCGCCAGGAGATCCGGGAGACGCCCCCGGACATCCTGATGACCAACTACGCGCAGTTGGAGCTGTTGCTCACCCGCTTTGAAGACCGCACCCTCTTCCCCCCGGAGCATGCCGGGGTGCTGCGCTTCCTGGTTCTGGACGAGGTGCACACCTACACCGGCAGGCGCGGGGCAGACGTGGCCTGCCTCATCCGCCGCCTGAAGCAGCACACCAACACCATCGGGAAGCTGCGCTGCATCGGCACCAGCGCCACGGTGCAGAGCGGCGCGGGGGAAGACGCCCGCCAGATCATCGCCGACTTTGCCACGCGTCTCTTCGGGGAGCCTTTCGCCAGGGAGGACGTGATCCGCGAGGAGGACCACGTCATCCCGGTACCGGAGATCACCCCGGAACCCCTCCCCGCGAGCGTGCTGGTCACCCGGCAGATGGTGGAGGAGTTCCGCTGGGAGACGACCGACGAGGGCGAGCCGGCAGAGTCCACGATCCAGCAGGCCGCGGTGCTGGCGGAAGCCCTGGTGGGTCGGCAGCTCCGTCCCGCCGAGAAGACCCGCGAGGGCCTCGGGATCTTGCTGCGCAACCATCCCACCCTCTACTTCCTGGAGAAGCGCCTGGCCGAGGGTGCCGCCCCCCTCTCCGATCTGCTCAGCGCCTATCGCGAGGC
>JAAZEM010000147.1 GCA_012512265.1 Armatimonadota bacterium
AACCGCGCGCGCGTATGCGGGCGTGCTCCGAAAGTGTGAAGCGGTCATCGGACACGGGATGTATGGTGCCTTCATCAGCCACCCTCGCCGTGCCTATATCCATCACAACACGTTCGCTGCAGAGGCATGCATCGTGCGGCCTTTCGTGGATACTCCCTCATACCTCATCGCCCGGTACGTCTATGGGTGGCTCGATCGCCAAGCTGGCCGCGGGGCAACGCGCGTCGCCGTAAGCCGGTCGGTGGCGCTGGAAGCTGAGAAGCACTATCGCCAGACCGCACATCGGATCATCCATAACGCGGTTGATTCGGCGCATTTCCGTCCGCATGACCGGGCTACAGCTCGGGCTAGACTTGGACTACCCGATGATCTTTGGATCGGCGCTGTGGTGGGCCGTGTTAGTATCGGTAAGGGCGTGCAGACGGTAAACCGACTCCTACCGCGTCTCCCCGATGGCGCTGTGCTTGCCTTTGCGGCTCCGAAGGTGAGCCCCCGGCTCCGCCTGGTCGATGGCCGAGCCATCCTCTTGGGATCCGTGCCGCGCGAGCAAATGCCTCTCCTTTATTCCGCCTGCGATGCTCTGGTCTTTCCTTCTCTCTACGAGAGCTTCGGTCTTGTCACCACGGAAGCACTCGCTTGCGGCCTACCTGTGATTACCTCTTGTGTCGGCATCGTGCCAGAGATGCTGGGTCACGAACCGACCTTCGACTCCATGGTAGTGAACGACCCTCATGATGCAGAGGCCTTCCGTGACCGCATCATCCAGTTGATGGACGACCCGTCCTTAGGCAGGTGCCAGGCTGCCTGGGGGCAAGCATATGTTCGAGAACATTTTTCACTCGACCGCTTCAACAGGGCTTACTGCGCCCTTATGGAGGAGATGCTTGCTGCCTGAAGAGACCATTCGCGAGGAACACAGCACATCGGATAGAGGGCGGATCCTCATCCTCTCCCCAGTGCCGCTTGGGAGCGGTGTTGGGGGAGTGCAGATGCGTGCTGAGGGCATAGCGGCCGCGCTTTCTGCAGTGGCAGACACCACCGTGTTGCACTTCGATGATGCTGAACATCAGACTGGCGGCGTGCCACGCCCATCCAATCCGAGCGCTCTTGAGCGCCTGCTGTCGCCCACTCCTTCGCTCGTGCGCTGCTTTCGCTCGGCGGAGTTTGCCCGGCGCGTCCACGAACTCGGCCGGACCAGCATAGCCTGCTTCTGCCTCGGCCTCCAAATGATGCAGTATGCTGATGCGCTGCCTCCAGGCATCCCCGTGGTACTCGACAACTACAACGTGGAGAGCGATATCCTAGAGCGATTGGCTGGCCAGCGGTCTGGGCTCAAGCGAGCCTACTGGCACCTGCAGGCCGCCAAGCTCCGCCGGTTCGAGCGGTGGGCGCTGCGACGAGCTGATTGCGTCATCGCTATCTCGAACGCTGACAAACGCCGCTTTCGCGAACTCGTGCCGGGCGTGCGCGCCGCTACGATCGCGCCCGGCCTGCACCTGGATCGCTACCTGGCTTGCCAAACCAATGATGTCGTACCCGGGCGAATTGTCTTTGTAGGCGCGCTCGACTGGTATGTGAATATCGATGCGATCTCCTGGTTTGCCTGTGAGGTGTTCCCGCGAATTCGCGAGCGCTCATCCCAGGCATCATTGGCGATCATCGGTCGAAGACCTGTCGCAGAGGTAATGATGCTGGCACAGCAGGATGCGATCACTCTGCACGCTGACGTGCCAGATGTGGTGCCGTGGCTCGCGAGTGCTACGCTCACGGTCGTCCCGCTGCGCTATGGCAGCGGGGTGCAGACGAAGGTAATCGAGGCGATGGCGACGGCTAAGCCGGTGGTCACAACCAGTGTAGGTGCAGAAGGCCTCGACGTGCAGCACGGCGAGCACCTGCTAATCGCCGACGACGCCGTCGGCTTCGCCGCTGCGTGCGTCAAGGTCTTAGGCGATGCTAGCTATGCCGTCGAACTGGGCCGGAACGCTCGCGAGCGAGCCCGGCACTACTCCTACCCCCGTCTCGCCCAAGATGTGCAACGGCTCGTGTCCGAGCTGCGAGAGGTATCCCCGTGTCTTCCTGTGAATCCACTGTAGCGATCGTCATTCTGACATGTGATCAGAGAGATCTCGCGCTCACCTGCCTTCGCTCCCTATACACATCGGCCGGATTCCAGCATATCATTGTCATCGATAATGGCTCACGTGATGGCACTGCCGACGCCATCGAAGGTGAGTTTCCGTCGGTGCATGTCATCCGCAGCGCCACTAATCTCGGCGTAGCTGGAGGGCGCAATCTGGGAATTCAGCGCGCGCTAGACCTCGAAGCTGACTATGTCTGGATACTCGATAACGATACCGTGGTACCCCCCGGCGCGCCCCAGGCGTTGCTCCACTACATGAGTCGCCATCCTGATGTAGGGATCGCCGCCGCCACGGTCTGCTGGGGCAGTGAACCTACTACGATCTGGTCCACTAGCGGGCAATTGCAGTGGCTATTGGGAGAGGCCCGCCATCCCGAGCGCGGAATGCCATATGATTCCTTGAAGGCGCCAGAGTCTGAAGCAGCGTTTATCAGCGGATGTAATATGTTCGTGCGGGCTGAGGTGTTCAGGCGATGTGGTCTGCTGGATGAAAGGTTCTTTTATGGATATGAGGACGTCGATCTCAGTCTGCGAGCACGCAGCATCGGCTACAGACTTGTCTCCCTGCGCTCGCCGATGATCCTTCACTATCACCAGAGCGCACTTGGTACCATAAGTCCCCTCAAGGTCTATTTTGGCGTTCGGAGCCGCTTCCTTTTCATGGAGTTGCATGCCCCGCGCTGGCTGTGGTTTGCCTTCTGTATTGCTTGGCTGGTGCAATTCCTTACGCGCTACGCTCCAGGCAGATTCCTCAGGGGTGACACGGCCTCAGTACGGGCGGCATACTGGGGCCTGCGGGATTATGTTACTAGGCGCTGGGCATATCCTTCGAACCTCGAGTAAGAGCCAATGGATGACCTATCGGCGTGAATACTCTAGCCCTCGTTGTTACCGATGGGTTTGCGCCATATGCCGGTAGCACGGCGATTGTGTGGACCGAATACTGCCGGCGCTGGCCCTCGGAGGCAGTGCGCGTCATTGCCCGCCGCTTTCCCGGCTCCAGGTCCATCGACGGGCACGAGGCATCGTGAATCAGACGCGTGCCCTATCTGGACGTGCCGCGGCCGCGCATGCCGCTCCTCTGGGCCGACATCTTCGGCCACACGGTGCTGGCGTGCGCCCGGCAACGCCCTGGCTCTCGCATTGCCCCCTGCCGCTTGTTCGGTGGCAGGTCCTCAGGACGTACGTGCCGTTCTTGACAGCTTGCGTGAAGAAACTGTGCATCGGGTGATCCACACGCCATGACCGATCAGGGATCCAGGTTGCTCCTGCTCACCGACAAGTTCGCTCCACACCGCGGTGGCACGGCGGTCGTCTATACGGAATGGTGCCGGCGGCTGCGCGAGGAAGTGACCGTGCTTACCTGCGCCCTGCCCGGCACCGATTGGCAGTCTTTCGACCGGCAGGTGCCCTTCCGCGTGGAGCGCGTGCCGTTCTTGAACGTACCCAAGGTGCGCTTCCCCCTGGCATGGGCGTGGATGCACTTGCGCGCTCCCGGCCTGGTGCGCGCAGTCCGGCCAGATGTGCTGCACGCCGGGCAAGTACTCGAAACGGGGCTTTCCTGCCTCTCCCTGAAGCGGCGCTTTCGCCTGCCGCTGGTAGTCCACATCCATGGAGAGGAGATCCAGCACTACCGGCAGCGCCGGCTGCCCCGGAAGTGGATGACGCGCGTGTTGCAGGGCGCGGATGCGGTGACAACCATCAGCGAGTACACCCGGCGCAACCTGCTGGAGTTGGGAGTCGCTCCAGAGAAGATCCATTTCCAGTACCCAGGAGTGGATGCCGCGGCCTTTGCCGGCGCTGACGGAAGTAAGGTGCGCAGACGCCACGGCCTGGGCAACCGGCCGGTGCTCGTCACCGTGTCACGGCTCCTGGAGCGCAAGGGGCATGATGTCGTGCTGCGGGCGCTGCCGCGCATCGCCGCTGCCGTGCCGGAGGTGGCCTACCTAGTCGCGGGCACTGGCCCGC
>JAAZEM010000019.1 GCA_012512265.1 Armatimonadota bacterium
GGTGCAGAAGAGACGTGGGTGAGGCGGAAGCTTTTCCGGGAGAGGCAGCCGGTAAAGGTCGCGGTGCGAGGAGATCGCCGGCGCCCCTGGCAGCGCGGCAACCGGCAGGAACATCAGGCCTCCCAGGATGATGAGGATCGGGTGTTTCATACGCCATACTCCCTTTCGCGCACGCCCCCGGAATGTCGTAACTCATTTCGCGGGAGAGGCGGCTCCGTCCTGTAGCACTCGGATGCCAGCGCGGCACGAGAGAGCCCAACCGGATGTCATCCAGAGGTTGACCGCGTGCTCCAAGGCCGATATAATGAGGCGTGTCGTGATGCAACCTGGTGCAACAGGTCCGCCCTCCGCCTCGATGGGCGTTCGATTGCCGGAGCGGGCGACCCGCGGTCCAGTGATGAGACCCAACGAGACCGGTTCCACGAGACACGCCGTTGTTGCACCATGGCGCTACGCCCACACTTCCACACTGAAGGAGCAGCACGCGACGTGACACTCTCTACGCGCGCGATTTTCCTCGGCCTGGTAGCCGTGGCGGTTGTCGTCTTCATCGTCTCCTGGGCGGAGCTGGTGACAGGCCAGATCATGATCGGCTTCCTCCAGCTGCCCCCGGTCGTCCTGGCGCTTCTCTTCCTCCTGGTGCTCGTGAACCGGGGCGTCGCGCGCTGGGGTGGGAAGATGGCGCTCAACCCGCAGGAGCTGGCCGTCATCCACGTGATGATGCTTCTGGCGGCGATGATCTCCTCGCGCGGGTTGATGGAGAAGCTGGTCCCCACGCTGGTCGGCCAGAACTACTTCGCGGATAGCACCAACAATTGGGCCTCGCTCTACTTCCAGCACATCGCCCAATGGCTGGTGCCCTGGGACGTCAAGGGCGGCGAGAAGCAGTGGCTGGCTGTGCGCTTCTTCGAGGGGCTGCGTTCCTGGGAGACGCTGCCCTGGATCGCGTGGCTGCGCCCGATGCTGGCATGGTCGGTGCTGGTGCTGGCGATGTTTTTCGCCTACCTCTGCCTGGCAACTATCCTGCGCAAGCAGTGGGTCGAAAACGAGAAGCTCTCCTTCCCGCTGGCTCAACTGCCTCTGGAGCTGATCCGCGGCGGCGAGGGTTCCTTCTTCAGCAGCCGGATCTTCTGGATCGGCTTCGCGATCCCCTTCACGATCTTCACCATCAACGGTCTGCACAACCTCTTTCCCACCATCCCCGGGGTGACGACGCAGATCAACGTGAAGCAATACCTCACCAACCGGCCCTGGAGCATGGTCAGCTTCTTCATGGCGTTTCTCTCGCCGGCCGCCATCGGCTTCTTCTTCCTGTTGCCCACCGACCTGCTCTTCAGCCTCTGGTTCTTCTTCATCCTGGGAAAGGTGCAAGAGGCGAGCTACATTCAGCTCGGTTTGGTGCCTGAGAGCACGCCGCACGGCGGAGCGCACCTCCCGGTGGGCGCTCAGTCGACAGGCGCCTGGTTTGCCCTGGCGGCCTACCTCCTCTACGTGAGCCGGCCCCACCTGAAGCGTGTGTGGCACGCGGCCAGAACGGGGCGCGACGAGGGTTCTCGCGGTGAGCTGCTCTCCTACCGGACCGCGGTCTTTGGCCTGGCATTCTCCTTCGTGGTCATGATCGTGTGGGCCGTCGCCGCGGGGATGTCGCCCTGGCTGGCGTTCTTCCAGCTGGCCGTCTTCCTCTTCGTCCAGGCGATCATCATGGCGAGGAGCACCAGCGAGGGCGGCCTCCTCATGACCGAGGGCACCTTCGTTCCCGCCGACCTCCTGGTGGCAGGAATGGCGCGCAACACCCTGGGGCCGCAGAACCTGACCGTACTCGCCTTCCTCGATGGCATGTTCACGCGCGACCTGCGCGGCATCCTGCTCACCGGTTTCCTGGATGGCCAGCGCGTCGCGGATGGCGTCGGCCTCTCGCGCCGTCGGCTTCTGACGGCGTGTACGCTGGCGGTGGTCGTGGCGATGGTGCTGGCCGGGGCGCTCCACATCTGGCTGCCCTACACCAAAGGCGGCCTCAACCTTTACTCCTATATCTATCGCTCGCACAGCATCCAGTTCTTCCGCGAGAACCAGGTGGCGATGCAGGGGACCGTGCCCACGAAGTGGTACTACCTGGGTTGGGTGGGGTGCGGCGTGGCGGTGACCGCGTTCCTAGGATGGATGCGGATGCGGTTCTACTGGTGGCCGCTCCACCCGCTGGGCTACGCGCTCACCTCGACATGGACCATCCTCGTCTTCTGGTGCCCCATCCTGATCGCCTGGGTCTGCAAGGCGAGTATCTCGCGCTATGGTGGCATGGCAGCTTACCAGCGCGCGCGCCCCTTCTTCCTGGGGATGGTCTTCGGCGAGTTCACCGCCGCCATGGGATGGACGCTCGTCGCGATGGCGACCAACGCGCCGGCACCTGCCTTCCCATGGCCATAGTGGGCCTGCCCCGGGCCATCGATGCCACGGATGAAGGGGGCAGAGACGGGCTCACGCAGGTGCGATGCCGGAAGCTACGCGCTGCTTTTGGGCAAAGCCCCTGCGGGGCAACCTCTCTCATCCCGCGCTGCTGCGCTTGCGCCGCGAATGTGGCCAGGTCCAGCCCGGCAGGGCTTCGCTCGCAAGCAGCGCGGTGATTTACCGCCGCGCGGTGCCTGGGGGCGTGGCTTGCGTCCAGGTGACGCGCGCCTCGGCATCGATCCCCCGGATGAAGGGGACGGAGACGCGGGCTTCACGCGGGCGGGGATGTTGACGCCGCGGGATACGCGAGGGGTGCGGCTCTTCCGGGTCAGTCGCCCCGGACGGTGGGTATCGGCCCAGCCTCTTTCTTGTCGAGCCCGAAGTAGGCCTCAAGCATCGCCCGGGCAATGGGACCGGATGAGGTGGAGCCGTGTCCTCCCTCCTCTACCAACACGGCGATGGCGATGGTGGGGTTCTCGAAGGGAGCGTAACAGCAGAACCAGGCATGCGCCGCCTTCTGTCTGTGGTGCTCTGCCGAGCCGGTTTTGCCCGCGACCGCGATCTTCTCCAGCCGGGCCACCGCGCCGGTGCCATGCGCGACCGTCTGCCGCAGGCCCTCGCGAACGATCTTGAGCACCTCGGGGCGGATCGCATCGGCCCCCGTGAGCTTCTTGCCCTCGACCGGGAACTCCTTGATAACGCGCCCCTTGAGATCCGTCACGTTTCGAATGACGCGAGGCCGATAGAGGGTGCCGCCGTTGGCCACCACTGAGATCATGCGGGCGATCTGGAGCGGTGTCGCCAGGATGTAGCCCTGCCCGATGGAGGTGTTGGCGGTATCGCCGGGATACCAATGCTTGTACTTCTTCCGCCGTGGGATGTTGCCAGAGGCCTCTGAGGGGAGGGGGATGCCCGTCTTCTCGCCCAGCCCAAAGCGCTCTGCCCAATCGGCGATTGGGTCGGGGTTGCGCGGGGAGAGGGCGAGCGCGTACTTGTAGAAAAAGACGTCGCACGACTTGGCAATGGCGGAATAGACATTGACGGTGCCGTGGGTGCTCCAACACCGCTTTGGCTTTCCGATGACCATGTATCCCGGACAGAAGGCGGTAGACCGTGTGTTGATTACTCCATTTTGCAGCAGCGCCGTGGATGTCACGATCTTGAAGGTGGAGCCGGGCGGGTAGGCGCTGCTGATGGCACGGTTCTGCAAGGGATACTTGGGGTTGCTGCCGATCTTCTCGTGGTACTCCTTCGGATCCAGGCGGCGCGTGAAGATGGTCGGATCGAAGGATGGGCTGCTTGCCAGGGCAAGCACGTCGCCGTTGCGCGGGTCGATGGCCACGGCCGCGCCGGCCTTCCCCTTCAACTCCTGCAGCTTCCTTTCCGCAGCCGCCTGCACCCGGACATCGAGCGTCAGGTTCACTGTGTTGCCGGCGATGGGCGGCTCAGTCCCCAAAATGCTCAGCTGGTTGCCATAGGCATCGCGCTGGATGCTCTGCCGGCCTGGTGTGCCGCGGAGATAAATGTCTGCCAGCTTTTCGACACCCGTCTTGCCGATAATATCGCCGGACCGGTAGCCGTCGTCGCGCATGCGCGCCAGCTCCTCGGCGTTGATCTCGCGGACGTAGCCCAGCAAATGGGTGGCAAAGTTGCCTCGCGGGTAGATGCGCACCGGCTCGCTCCGCACGAGCACTCCGGGCAGGTAGGGCTGTTCCTCGGCAACGGCGGTGACGATATCGACCGGCACGTCGCGCGCAATCACCACGGGGTGAAACCGGCCGATGCGGTTCTTCTCGTAATCCGCAAGCAGCTCTGCCTTTGGCCGGCCAAGGAGAGTGGCCAGGCGCTCGAGCAGTGCATCTAGCCCGTTGGGCACCACCTCGGCAGGGAGGATACTGATCGAGAACGCGGGTCGTGTTGCGGCCAGGAGCACGCCGTTGCGGTCGCGGATGATTCCGCGAGGCGCGGGCAGCTCAATATCGGCGCGCCGGTTCCGTTCAGCCTCCTGGCGGTAGAAGTCGCCTTGAGCGATCTGCAGGTACCAGAAGCGAAGAAGCAATACGAGGAACAGGAACGCGATCAGGACCATGAGCGAGCGCAGGCGGATCTGCGCCAGCGTCGTCTCTCGTCCGGCGTGGTAGTAATGTCCCGGATCGCTGCTATGTCCCGCCATCGGCTCCGGCACTCGCTCCATGAAGCGTACACACGCCCGGGATCTGGCTCTCGGGCATCTTCCTGACTTCTACCTCCGGGCAATACTCGTTGGCACGCTTATTGGACGATGTGCAGATGGTGACCTCCTCGATTCGCGCTGACGCGCCGGCGGGCGATCCGGACGCGGCCCCGCCAGCGGCTCCGGAGGAGGCCCGGTTGCCGTGCGCTGTCGGGCCACTCTCCTGGTCCGGCCGCACCGGGCTTGCAGGATGCGAAGCCGCTCCGCCACTGTCAAGAGGCATCGGCTCGTGTCCGGATGGCCGCTCCGAGTCCGAAGCGACCGGCGCCTCCTGCACGCCGACGTCGTCGGCCCCCGTTCCATGAAGCACGCACGTCTCTGTCGGCTCGAACCCGCGTGGGAAGCCTACTCGTTTCCGTCGGGGACACTGCCGGACGGCAAGTTGCTCGCTCTCGAGGCAGACGACGCGGAAGACCGTGTTCTGCTCAATCTCCTGGCGGATGCGCTGGCGCTCCTCGGGGGTCGTCACCTGGCGCTCCTGGGCTTCCCGGCGGGCGATATCCGCCTTGGGCTGGGCTCGCTGGTGGCGCGCGATAATCGGAAGGGCTGTCTGCATCAGCCCAACCCACACCGGAGCGCAAGTGCTGCCGCCGAAGGTAGAGGGGCCCATCGGCGTGTAATCATCGTTGCCCACCCAGACGGCGGCAGAAAGATCTTTGGTGAAGCCGACGAACCAGGCATCGCGGAGGTCTTGCGACGTGCCAGTCTTGCCGCATGCGCCGGGGATCACGTGCGCGCGCCGACCCGTGCCCCGGGTGACCACGCCACGAAGGATATCGGCCATCACCTTCGCGGTCTCGTAGGGGATGGCGCGCGTCAGGCTGGGCCGGTTTTCCTCCATCACCCGGTCATTGCGGCCAATCACACGTACGATGGCGATCGGCTTGGCATGTAGCCCGCCGGTGGCGAAGCACCCGTAGGCCGATGCCAGCTCCAAGGGGGTTACCTCCGATGTGCCGATCGCCAGCGACAGGTTCCGCTCCAACGGGCTCCGGATCCCCATCCGCTGGGCATAGGCGATCACCTTGTCGACGCCCACCATCTGAAGCATGCGAATGGCGGGGATGTTCATCGACTGCTCCACGGCCTGGCGCATCGTCACCGGGCCGCGGAACTTCCCGTCGAGGTTTTTCGGCGCCCACACCTTATCGCCGTCCGGGAAGGAGATGGGGGTATCCTGCAGGATGGTGTTCGGGGTGTAGCCGTTATCAATCGCCGCCGTATAGACGAACGGTTTGAACGCCGAGCCAGGCTGCCGGCCGCGCCCCTGGGCCGCGCGGTTATACATGCCACCCTTTGGATCTCGGTAATCCAGACTGCCCACCATCACCTTGATATGGCCGGTATGTGGGTCGACCGCGACCACGGCGCCCTGCCCAACCTTCTTGCCCTCACGCCGGGCACGCTGTACTTCCCGGATGAGGGCCTTCTCAGCAGCCTCCTGCATCTGAAGGTTCAGAGTCGTCTCAACGCGCAGCCCGCCGCGATACACCTCGTCCGGCCCCCACTTATCTACGAGTTGCTTGAGCACGTAATCGACAAAGTGGGGGGCGCGCTTTACCCTGGCGCGGCCATATTGAATGCCGACCAGCCGGACCTCCTCCGTCTTGGCCTTGGCTGCCTCCTCCTCGGTGATGTAGCCCAGCTCCGCCATGCGGGTGAGCACGACGTTGCGCCGCCTGATGGCCGCTTCTTTGTCGTCATAGGGCGACCAACCAGAGGGCTTTTTCGGGAGTCCGGCGATCAGGGCGCATTCGGCGAGGGTAAGCTTTGAGGGCGGCTTGCCGAAATAGGTGCGCGCTGCGGCTTTCACACCGTAGGCGCCGCTGCCGTAGTACACCTGATTGAGGTAGCGCTCCAGGATCTCCTCTTTCGAGAGCCGGCGCTCAATCTCACGCGCCAGAAGGATCTCTTGCAGTTTGCGCGACACGGTCCGGCGATGGCTGAGGTAGATGTTACGCGCGAGCTGCTGCGTCAGCGTGCTTCCGCCCTGGACCACGCGCCCGCTGCGCACGTTCTCCACCAACGCGCGCAGGATGCCTCGGAAATCGATCCCGGAATGCATGTAGAAGCGCGAGTCCTCGATGGCGATGGTGGCATCCTGCAACTGCTTGGGGATCTCGGTGATCGGCACCGGCTCGCGGTTCTCCTCGTACACTTGAGCGAGGAGCGCCCCATCCGAGGAGTAGATCAGCGTCGCTTCCTTGGGAACCCAGGCATCGATATCTTCGTGGGTGGGGAGCACCTTCGAGACACTGTAGAAGGTGGCAGCCAGAAGCCCCAGCGTTCCCGCCATGAGGAGGAGGATGCAGATCTTGATAATATTCCAGGTAACGCGAAGCCTTCTACTTCGAATTCTGCGCATGCTTTATCCTTGAGCCCTGCTGAATTGGTTCTTGAGCCGGCCCGCCACGGGCCGCCATCAGGGCCAGTCTGGCCCCGCACTCTAATCCTTTAGAGTGTTCCGGGCGCACTGTGGTTCATTTCATGCCCAAGCTCCCTCTCCAATTATACCCGAAACGGAGCGGGGCTTGCAAGGAAAAGCCAGGGCGAGCAGGCAGACAGGGATCAGGGATGCGCGCTTGGCTGAGGGCCTTTCGCCTGCATGATGGGAGCGGAGGGTGGCTCGGCCACGGGCACCTCCACCGGGATCATCAGCTTCTGGCCCGGCACCAGCCGCGAGTTGGAGAGGCCGTTCGCGCGGCGGATGGCATGGACGGCCCTCGGTAGGTACTCATGGGAACCGCAGTGATTGCGCGCGAGACTCCAGAGCGTATCACCGCGCTCGACAGTGACCGGCACGAGCAGTGTCGTGGTGCGCGACCTCCGGTGAAGCCCAATGGCAAAGAGGACAAGGAGCAAGACGGCCACGAGCAGGCTCAGGACGACAAACCGGTGGCGTGACGAGCGGATCTCCACCCAGGCCGCCTCGCCATAGGGCCCGGGAACGGCCTCAAGCAACCGGAGTTCGCTGTGCCTCATAGTCACCCCTCACCACGCGTCGAGAGCTTCGCGCGGCCTCCGATGTCGGTAATGACCGGCAGATAACGGGGTTTGCTCGCTGTTACATACCCACCTGGGGCTTGTTCTAAACACGCCTGTGCGGGCGCCGTTGCCCCTGCGGCAACGGCGCCCGGGAGAGCGGCGCGCGGCGACGGGATATCCGGGCCACCATCACCCTTCCACCGTCTCTGACTGAGGCACGATCGTAGGCGTCTCCTCGATCATGCGGCGAACCTCTCTCTCTTGCTCCGGCGTGGGCACGGTGGGCTTTCCATCGCCTTCCGCGCGGCTCCGGTATTCACGCCACATCTCCAGCCCCTTGTGAATGCCATCGCGCACGCTGGCGAGCGTCACCAGGGGCCGAGCGACCGCCTCTTCCACGACAGACGTCGTGGTATCCACGCGAGCCGCGACACGCTCTGCGAGATCCTCGCCCAGATCGAGAATCCGCTCCATCGTCTGGGTGAGGTCGCGCGATACCTCATCGAACCGGCGGGTCACATCGGAGGTGATTCGCTCCGCACGCTGCGTGAACTCCTCCGATATTCGCTCCGCACGCTGCGACATATCGTTCGCGAGCATCTCGGCGCGCGCCGATATCGCCTCGGCTCGCTGCGTGAAATCCGCCGCCAGATGCTCTGCGCGCTCGGAGATCGCCTCGGCGCGCTGGCCCACATGGCTGGTGACATCCTTCACCATCCTCAACGTGGCGCTTGCCTCGTTGAAAACGGGCTGCGCCTGCTGGCGGAGCTGGCGAAGCTGGTTGCGCACCATGAAAACAAGGAAGACCAACCCGCCCAGGAGCACCAGGTTGACGAGCGCGATGACGATCAATGCAACCGTTCCCCAATCCGCAAGCGTCATCTTGCAGCCTCCTCTTCCGCTTCCGCGGTTTCGCGTTCATGTCACTCGATTCAGGAAGGATGTACCCGACGCTTGCGCCCCGGAAACGGTTCCGGAACCCCTTGAACACACACGGTCTGCGGGCGCAGGAACTCGCGATGCACCGCGCCGAAATGGGGAGTGATGGATACGCCGCTACCACAGGCGGTGATTGGAGGTTCCACGGATGAAGGTGCTCTCTCTTGCCCGGTTCGTGTTGCTCGTGCTGCTCTTCGGCCCCCTCTTGCCGGCGCCCGCCAATGCACAACCGACTCTCTTGATTCCCAATGCCGGCTTTGAGGACGGCGATAACGATCTGCCCGGCTGGTCCTTTAACCCGGGCGAAGGGGGCGAGGGCGATTGGTCGTGGGAAACGCGGCGCGTCCACTCCGGCAAGCGCTCTCTCCGCCTGCGCAAGAGCAACGTCGCCGGTTATTCGATGCTGGTGAGCGACTATCTTCCGGTAGAGGCGGGCAAGGAGTATGAGGTGCGCGCCTGGGTTCAAGTGGAGGGGCGTCCGCGCGCCAACGTCTACTTCATGGTCAGCCAGTACACCGCCGATTCGCCCGAGATGTGCCTCCCGAACGCCTTCAGCACGCCCCGCCCGCTCTATACGGGCGACGGCTGGAAGCAGCTTCGCGTCCGCTTTCCCGTCCGCCCAGGGAGCGCGCGCATCCGTATCCATGCTCTCATAAGCCAGGCGCCAGCCGCGGTCCTCTGGGACGATTTCGAGCTGGGGCCGGCCACCGAGGAGGTCTATGCGCCTCGCTACGAGAAGCCCCGGCCGGAGGAGCTGCCCCCACTGGAAAAGGCGCGCGAGCGCCTGCAGCACCGGAAACGCGCCGTCGCGGAGGGGAAGGTGATCGACGGGCGTGCCCGCCTCTTCTTCGATGGCAAGCCCACGGAGCCCGCGTTCTACGTCGCTCCCTTCCATAACCAATGGAATGCCCAGATCGCTGACTTCCGCGACGCCGGAGTGCGCGTCTACCTGCTGCCGCTCACGCTTGGACGAGGTGTTTACAGCGACCGTGGTCCCTGGATCGGCGCTGGCAAGATGGACTTCAGCGAGGTGGACGAGCTCCTCTGGCGGATTCTGCGCGTGGATCCCGATGGCTACATCCTCTTCTATCTAGCCACCGACCCGTACCGCGAGTGGGGCGAGGAGCACCCGACCGAGGTCTGCACCGATCAGGATGGCCGGAAGGCCGTCGTCCAGATGCACCCGAAGGATTGGGGGCGCGAGCCGGATCCCAAGGCGCGCGAGCGGTACGCCCCCTCTCTCGTCTCTTCCGTGCTGCGCCGCGATACCATTGAGGCGATCCGTGGTTTGATCCGACATGTGAACGCCAGCCTCCCGGGTAAGGCGGTCGCCGGCTACCACATCGCCGGCCTCAACGATGGCCAGTTCTTCCAGTGGGCCCGGCACAACCCGAAGGACCTCCACCTGGCGGATTACAGCGAGGCCTCGCGCAAGGCATTCCGCGACTGGCTCCGCCGCTTCTACGGCAACGATCTCGCCGCTTTCCGCCGGGCGTGGGACCGCCAGGATCTCACCTTCGAAACGGCGGAGATCCCCTCGGGCGAGCGCCGTCTAGCGCCCGGCTTCTTCCTGATGCTCCCTCGCGATCAGGATATCGCCGACTACAACCGCTTCTACAGCGAGGGAACGGTTGAGACGATTCACGCCTACGCCCGCGTGGTCAAGGAGGAGACGCGGGGGCAGGCGCTGGTGAGCACCTACTGGGAGGACGCGTGCGCCAATGTGGACAGCCACCTGGCCACCGGGCGCATGCTCCAATCGCCCGATATCGACTTTCTGGCGGGGCCGGCGGCCTACGGCGTGCGCATGGCGGGCGAAGTCGGCCAGTGCCACTCCACCTGGGGATCGGTGGGCCTGCACGGGCGGATCAAGCTCACCGAGCAGGATTGGCGCTCGTGGCTTTCCGAGTGGCGCGACCCGTACTATGACTACAGCGTGGGTCGGGCGGAGAACGCCGCCGATCACAACGCCATGGTGCGCCGCGAGTGCGGCATGATGCTCGCCTACGGGCATGGCACCTGGTGGTACGACATGTCCGGCGGCTGGTTCCGCGACGACCAGATCATGCGCGGGATCGCCGAGGCGCGCGCCGCCTTCTCCCGCGACCTAAAGCTCTCGGGCCGGCCGCGTGCCGACGTTGCCGTCTTCGTCGACGAGCGCAGTTTCGATTTCCTCCGCTACCGGGCGGCGGGACCCTTCCGGTATGAGGGGATCGTCCGGCAGCTCTACCAGCTCAACCAGTCGGGGGTGCCCTATCACCTCTACCTGCAGCTGGATCTCTGCAACAAGTCGCTACCGGAGTACCGCCTCTATCTCTTCCTCAACGCCCACCACCTCTCACCCGCTGAAAAGGCGGCGATCAAGGCGCTGCGCCGGGCGGGCAAGACGCTTGCCTTCGTGCATGCCCCCGGGGTGGTCGGCGAGGCCGATCAGGCGGCGGCGATCACGGAAATCACCGGCATCCGGGTGCGTTCGGCGGGCGGCGAGACGCGCCTGACCGCAAATGTGGCGCCCACGGCGGGGCCTCTCAATCCCGGCGATGCCATCTCCAGCGCTGCGCTCATGGGTCCGGCGTTTGTCGTCCAGGATGAGAAGGCGCGAGCGGTGGGCACCTATCCGGAAGGCGGGACGGCTGTGGCTGCACGCGACTTCGGCACGTGGAAGTCGCTCTTCTTTGGGCCTATTGGCATGACGGATAGCTTCCTCAACGCCCTGGCTCGGTGGGCCGGCGCCTGGGTTGCCGCGCCCGCGGGCGATGCCGTCTATGCCAGCCAGTACTTCCTGACCATCCATGCCCTGGTCGATGGGGAGAAGAAGCTGACGCTGGCCACTCCCAGCCGCGTCGAAGACCTCACCACCGGCAAGATCGTCTCTGAACGCACGCAGAACCTCTCCTTCCAGATGTGCCGGGGGGAGACGCGCTGGTTCGCGCTCACGCCGCGGTGACGCGGGATGGGAGAGCCAGGAGAGAGTAGGAGAGGGCCAGGATGCTCCCGATGAGGGGGCGCCTGGCCCTCCGGCTTAGAACGGCCAGTCCGGACGCGGGAGCGGCAGGCGGAACGCGGCCTCCAAAGCCTCGAGCAACTCGGGAGGGCCGCTGAGATCGTCGGTCGTGGCCAGGCCGGTGGCCGGAACGACGCCGAGCCACATCCGGGTGAAGGCGTTCACCGAGGCCTGGAGCACCGGGAGCGACGGATCGTGCCCCCGCCTGGCGCTGGATTCGGGACCGAGAGTGACCACGTATTCGCCGCCAACTCCCCGCCAGGGGGCATCCTCATCGAGCAGCTGCTCGATCGGGTCGTGGAGAGAGAGGTTGAAGCGGAGGTCGCACCACGGCAGGCGCGTGCGCGCCAGGCACCCGGGGAGGTCGAGAATGCGCGCCTGCCACCAGGCGCTCGCCCATGCGTTGCTCTCGAACTCCCCACCCTTACTGGTCTGCCGGCGCTGGAAAGGACGGTCCAGAAGATCCTGCAGCTGTATCCCGGGCGGATCGCACAGGCGCACCAGACGGACCTGGTCGCCCAGACTCTGGATAAGCGCCATCAGCTCCAGAAACTCCTCGAGCGTGCGATAGGCCATCCAGACCACGCAATAGGGGCCATGCTCGGCGTTGTCCGCTCTGCACCAGATGTGGTGCCCCAGCGCGCCAGTGCGCGGATCGCGGTATCCCAGCCCGAAGCAGTTTTCGGGGTCCATATCCATGCGCGTCATCTCGGGATGGGTGAGGTTGCACGCTCCGTGGCGCCTCCTCCGGGCCAGGCGCGCTGCATGCACCTCCTCCCAATCGTCCGGCGTGATCCGGCAGGGGACGCGCGGCGATACCGGCACTCGCAAGTGCGCCGGGTCGAAGGCGTAGAATATCTCGTAGGTGCCGGTGCCAAAGCCGAGCTTGTTGTAGAAGCCCTGCTCGAACATGCCCAGCGCGGTGACCAGGGCGCCATCCAGGGCATCCGCGGCCACCAGGCGCGCGGCGAGCCGGCCCGCGAGCTTCTGCCTCCGGGCGATGTAGCTCGTGGTGACGCCGATGACGCAGGCAAAGGGGAGATCCTCGTCCAGGTAGCGGAGCGAGCCAGGGGTGCTGAGGACCAGGCATTCGGCGGTGCCATCGATCTCCGCCACCAACGCGCGGCTGGCGCGGACGTAGCGGTCCATCGCCTCCTCGCGGCCCTTCTTCAGCCACCCGACTTCCCGCCAGATGCGGTGAGTGGCTTCGCGGTCTCTCTCGGGATCGTATGCTCGAAATGGCGGCTTGAGCTGCACGGATTCCTCCAGGCGCCAGGTGGGCGCACGCTAGGTGGGTTCGCCAAAGGGAGCCCAGGCACCTGCCCCTGTTGGAGAGAGGCCGGCCCAGGCCCTATTCTGCACTGGCTTCTTCCCGCGCCACGGCTTGCGCGGTGAGCGGTGCCTCCTCTCGCTTCATCGGGAATGCGTGCCGGTGGCGGGGGGACAGAGCGCGAAAGGCACCGGCGCAGTGGCCGGTGCCCTTCACGACGCGTTTGCGTTGGATTCCGGTTCTGGGCACTCTCAGGCCGTGAGCGGCCCGAAGTTTGAACCCTTAGAACCCGCCCATGCCTCCTGGAGGTCCGGCAGGCGCCGGCTTCGGCTTCTCGGGCTCCTCGGCGATGACCGCCTCGGTGGTCAGGAGCATGCTGGCGATGGACGCCGCGTTCTCCAGCGCGGAGCGGGTCACCTTCGCCGGGTCAACGATGCCGCTCTGGACCATGTTCACGAACTCGCCGGTCGCGGCGTTGTAGCCCCAACCGCGGTCCATGCCCTTGACGCGCTCCACAATCACGGAGCCTTCCTGCCCCGCGTTGTAGGCGATCATGCGCGCCGGCTCCTCAAGCGCCTTGAGCACGATGTTCGCGCCCACGCGCAGGTCGCCGTCGATCTTGCTGGCCAGTTCGCTGATCGCGGGGATGACGTTGAGGTAGGTGACGCCGCCGCCGGGCACGATGCCCTCCTCGACCGCTGCGCGCGTGGCGCTAAGCGCGTCCTCGATGCGGGCCTTCTTCTCCTTGAGCTCGGTCTCGGTGGCTGCGCCCACCTGCACCACGGCGACACCGCCCGAGAGCTTCGCCAGGCGCTCCTGGAGCTTCTCGCGGTCGTAATCGCTGGTCGTCTCCTCGATCTGCTTCTTGATCTGGCTGATGCGCCCCTGGATTGCCTGAGCGGTGCCCTTGCCCTCGATGATCGTGGTGGTCTCCTTGGTGACGACGACGCGCTTAGCCTGGCCGAGCATCGAGAGGTCGAGGTTCTCCAGCTTGATCCCCAGGTCCTCGGAGATGAACTGGCCGGCGGTGAGGACGGCCATATCCTCGAGCATCGCCTTGCGGCGGTCGCCGAAGCCGGGGGCCTTGACGGCGACAGCCATCATCGTGCCGCGCAGCTTGTTGACGACGAGCGTGGCGAGCGCCTCGCCCTCGACATCCTCGGCGACGATGAGCAGCGGGCGGCGCATCTGGACGACGCGCTCCAGCACCGGGATGAGGTCCGCGACCGCGGAGATCTTCTTCTCGAAGAGAAGAATGAACGGCTCATCCAGGACCGCCTCCATGCGCTCGGCATCGGTGACCATGTAGGGGGAGATGTAGCCCTTATCGAACTGCATTCCCTCCACGAGCTCCAGGCGGGTCTCGGCGCTCTTGCTCTCCTCGACGGTGATCACGCCATCCTTGCCGACCTTCTCCATCGCCTCGGCGATCAGGTCTCCGATGCTGGTGTCGTTGGCGGAGATCGACGCCACCTTGGCGATGACATCCTTCTCCTCGACCGGAGTGGCCGTCTTGCGGATCTCTTCGACCGCCACCTGCACCGCCTGCTCGATGCCCTTCTTGACCACCATCGGGTTGGAGCCCGCGGCGACGACTTTCAGGCCCTCGCGCACGATCGCCTGGGCAAGCACCGTAGCCGTCGTGGTGCCATCGCCTGCAACGTCGTTCGTCTTCGAGGCCACTTCGCGCACCAGCTGGGCGCCCATATTCTCAAAACGATCCTCGATCTCAATCTCTTTGGCGATGGTCACGCCGTCGTTAATAACGGTGGGCGAGCCAAACTTCTTCTCGAGGACCACGTTGCGGCCACGGGGGCCCAGCGTCACCTTGACGGCATCCGCCAGCGTGTTCACGCCCCGCTCTAGCGCGCGACGAGCTTCCTCGTCAAAACGCAGGTCTTTAGCTGCCATATCGCAAACCTCCCAGTTTCAATACTCGCCGGACCCAAAACCCGGCGCAACGAGAAGCGAATTCAGGTGCCAGGATTCGGCCCTCTCCGAGGTGCCGGGAACCCGGAGCGTGGTGCCTACTCGATGACAGCCAGCACGTCCCGCTCGCTGAGGATCAGGTAATCCTCACCGTCAACGCTGATCTCGGTGCCGCCGTACTTCGAGAAGACGACCTTATCGCCCGCCTTGATCTCCATCTCGATGCGCTTGCCGGACTCGGTGAGCTTGCCGGGACCAACGGCGATCACCTCCGCCTGCTGCGGCTTTTCCTTCGCAGTGTCCGGAAGCACAATCCCACCCTTGGTCACCTCTTCGGCCGTCGATGCCTTCACAATGATGTGGTCTCCGAGCGGTTTGAGCATCAGCCAACACCTCCGAAATGGTTTCTCTTTAGCACTCGCCCCATGCGAGTGCTAATATCGGCACTATTTTACCGAGGGGTCGGCTCTTTGTCAAGCCCCTCTCGTCGCCTGTTGTTGCTCAGGGAAAATGTCACTCCGTACGGTGAACCGTGGAGTATGGAGTGTGTTATTTTGAACAAGAGACAGCAGGACCGGGTAGAGGTGATCACCCGGTTCATGGATGGGAAGCTAGACGTCTGCGCAGCTGCTCAAGCCCTCAAAGTCAGTGTGCGCCA
>JAAZEM010000148.1 GCA_012512265.1 Armatimonadota bacterium
CGCCGTTCAACTCGCGCAGCATCACGCGCACATATTCCCGGCGGGCGGTGGGCAGATTCTTGCCCACGTAATCCGGACGGATCGGCAACTCGCGGTGCCCGCGGTCGACCAGGACGGCCAGCTGGACGGCATCGGGCCGGCCGCGGTCCATGAGGGCATCGAGGGCGGCACGGACCGTGCGCCCGGTGTAGAACACCTCGTCGACTAGAACGATGATACGCCCGGTGACCTCGAACTGGATATCGGAAGTGTCGGTGGCGGCTCGGCGGTCGTCATCCCGGTGGGCGGCGACGTCGAGTTCACCGACGGGAACGGGAACGCCTTCGAACCGCTGGATCAGCGTGGCGAGGCGGGCGGCGAGGGGGGCGCCTTTGGTGCGTATGCCTACGAGGGCAAGGCGCTCTGCGCCGCGGTTCTTCTCTATAATCTCGTGCGCGATCCGGGTGAGCGCCCGTCGAATATCCTGCTCATCCATCACGCGCGTGCCATGCGTTGGTGTCACGCAGCCTCCTCAGATCCCTGCACGGGGACCCGGTACAAGAAAAGGAGCCCCCTCGCCTTCAGGGCGTATGGAGGCTCCCAGATATGAGTGCGCGCTATCCGACCTTGCCGGCCTCACGGGACCGTCTCAAAGGCGATGGACGTCTCCAGCCACTTGCGTGCGGCCCGAAAGATATCGGCGAAATTCTAGCACGATCCTTTTCCGTGTGTCAAGCAGAATCTGCGCCAGGCGTCAGGTTGAGATTCTGAGAAAAGGCCGCTCCGGGTGCGTGTGACGCGCAACCCGACTTGTCTCGGAATCCCAGGACCCCTCCCCTCCTTCGGTGCTTTCCACAGGAAGCCACGCGCCTCTGGCGGGAGAAGCATCTGCATTCCCACCCTATGATCTTCACCCGCACGCGAGCGCGTCCTACTTGAAGATCTCCACGGGCCGGCCGCTCACCGATTTCACGTGGCCGTCCATGAAGGCGACGTTGGTGAAGCTCCACTTCGGCATGTTGTGCGAGAAGGGGATGTTCTGCTGCCAGTAGAAGGCGCCGAAGACATCGCTCCACATCCAGAGATCCGGGTCGTGCGACAGAGTGAGCTGTCGCGGGGGATGCCGATCCAGGAACGGCCCCGTGTGCTCGTGGAAGCCCCAGCTAGACCAGAAGTAGTAGCCAATGTTGCCCGCGTTCCAGTTGGCATCGGTGTTATTGAGAAGCGGGTTGGCGCCAGAGAGCACCTGGATCGACGGGCAGTAGAAGATCGCCCGGTTCTTCACGTAGGGCCAGAGCCCCTGAACGACCGGCAGCAGCGAATTGCCCTGCGTCGAGTTGATGGGGAGCCGCTCGTCGTAATCCTGAGCATACATCAGAGTTCCCTGGGCCAGCTGCTTCAGGTTGCTAAGGCAGGTCGTGCGCTTGGAATTCTCGCGTGCCCGCGCGAAGACGGGAAAGAGAATGGCCGCCAGGATGGCAATTATCGCGATGACGACGAGCAGCTCGATGAGGGTGAAGCCTCTCCGTACCATCGTTCGCACCTCCTTTCAGGCGAGGAACGCGGCCGGGTGGGCCGAACAGGCGCGTCTTGCCTATTCTACCATATCGCCCGCCTGCTGCCGTGAAGAGAGAGTTAAACAATTGTTAAATCGTCATTAAGCATGCCGTCATCCTGTTCTTTTGAGGCTTCTCCGGTTGACCTGCTCAAGTGGCGTTGCTACAATAGATGCGAGAGACAGATAGAAGCGTTGGGCAGACGGATGATCCCCCGGGCAGGGTCCTGGTGCCCTCACGGCCGCTGTGATGGGTCGGCCTTGCATGACAGGCTATGGAGCATTCCTCGGCCCCTCGGGTCTGTCCAGGCCGCGCCAGTCTCCGGTGATCCAGCAGCAGAAAGGATGACGACCCATGCGCCGACCGCGCGTGCTTTTGCATACCGCTGCCCTCCTGGCCGTGAGTGCCGTTACACTGCTTGGTGGATGCCGCAATCCCCAAACCCGTCTTCTCTTCCACGCCGGCGCGGGGGTGCGGGGCGGGCTCGATGAGATCGGGACGCTCTACCAGGAGAGGTATCCTGACGTGCGCGTTGATTTCAGCTATAAGGGCTCGGGCTATTTCCTGGCGGATATCCAGGCCTCGGAACGGGGCGATCTCTATATGCCGGGTGAGGAGCCCTACCTGCTTCAGGCGGTCGAGCGCGGCTACATCACGGACTACGATCCGGAGCGCGATATCGCCGCCTATTTCGTCACCGTGATCATGACGCCCCGGGGCAACCCAAAGGGGGTGAAGCGCGTCGAGGATTTTGCCCGGCCAGGGCTGCGCGTCGGACTGGGTGATCCCGAGGCGTGCGCGATTGGCATCTGGCACGAGAAGATCTTCAAGCGTGCCGGAATCTGGGAGGAAGTGCGCCGCAACGCGACGCTCGCCGCCAAGTGCATCCCAGAGCTTGGGAACGCGGTGCAGCTTGGGGCCGTCGATGCCACCATCGTCTGGGCCTCGACGGCCATCCTCTACCTGCGCGACTCGGAGATTATCCCGATGGAGCCGCGCTACCGCGGGATCATCCGCCTCCCGGTCGCCACCCTGAAGTTCTCGCAGAACCCGGAGGCCGCCCGCGCGCTCAAGGAGTTCGTTCTCTCCGACGAGGGCAAGCGCATCTTCCGTAGCCATGCTCTGCTCACCAAACCGGGTCTCGTGGATGCGGAGGGCTTCTGTGCCGATGGGGGCCGCGCCAGCGACCCCGACCTGCAATGCCTGGTCCGGGCGGCGGAGGTGGCGAAGGATGACTCCATCCCCGCCACGGAGGAGAGCTGCGGCCACCTGGTGAAGGAAGTCCAGCGCCAGCGCGCCGCGGTTCGGGGGGCCAGGAAGGCGGATCGCTGACGTGTCACTCTCACCGGCCACAAAGCCAGCGCCCTCGACCGGTATGGCGCGCGTTGCCTGGCAGGCGGCGCTCTTTGCCTGCATCGGCCTGATCGCCGCGGCGGTCCTCTTTCTCTTCGTGACCAACGCCCTCTATGTCGGCTTCCACCAGATGGTTCATTACCTCGGCAAAGCGCGCACGTGGCACAACCTGTGGCTGACGCTGTGGACCTCCTTCCTGGCGACGCTCTTCGCGGTCGGCGTGGGGGTGCCGGCCGGTTACACGCTCTCGCGCGCTCGCGGGCGATTCGCCACGGCCGTGGGCACGCTTCTCGACCTGCCGATCCTGGTTCCGCCCGCGGCGGTGGGGCTTTTCCTCTTGGGCGTGTTCCGCGTGTTTCCCGCTGCCACGCTCTGCGAGTGGCTCCATCTCCAGGTGGATCACGCCGTGCCAGGCGTGGTGGTGGCGCAGTTCACCGTGACCGCCGCCTTCTGCATCCGGCTGATGAAGGCCGCGTTCGATCTGGTGGACCCGCGCTATGAGGCGGTCTCGCGCAGCCTGGGCGCTTCGCTGCCGCGTACCTTTGCCCGGGTGACGCTGCCGCTGGCCGGGAGCGGCCTCCTGGCCAGCATCCTCATCGTCTGGGCCCGGGCTGCGGCGGAATGGGAATCGATGATGCTCTTCGTGGGCGGGATCCAGGGCTACACCGACACCCTCCCGATGGCGGTCTACCTCGACTTCAACGTGGGCATCCTCGGATGGGCGCTGGCCGATAGCCTCCTGTGCGTGGTGATTGCCATGGCGAGTATGCTCGCCGTTCGCCGGCTCGGAGGGCGCACCCATGTCTGGTAAGCAAGCAGAGTCCCGCCCGCACCGCCGCGCGGCAATCCTCTTCACGGCCATCCTCTGGGGGATCACGCTGCTTGCCGCCACCGGCGCCGTGCTTCTCTTCGCAAGCAACGTGGGCCTCACCAACTGGGAAGCGATTCGGTCACTGCTCTCCGATGGATGGTTCCGGCGCTCGGTGTGGTTGAGCGCGGCCACTGCCACGACTGCCACCGGGATTGCCATCCTCGTTGGCCTACCGGCGGCCTACGCGCTTTCGCGCTATGGGTTCCCTGGCAAGGCGGTGCTGGAGACCCTCTTTGCCTCCGTGATCGTGCTGCCGGCCTCGACGCTCGGGCTCTTCTTGATGGTGGCGTTCCAGTATCCGCCGGTGCTGGCGGTGCAGGAGCGTCTCGGCTTCCGGGTGGTCCATAGTCTGCCGGCCATCGTGCTCGCCCAGCTCCCGCTCGCGTTTGCCCTTGGGGTCAAGGCATGGCAGGCGACGTTTGACGCAGTCAGCCCGCGCTACGAGCACGTGGCTCGCTCCCTGGGAGTCTCCGCGTGGCGTGCCTTCCGCACAGTCACGCTCCCCCTAGCCAGACCCGGGATCGCGGCGGGGATCATCCTGGCATGGACGCGCGCCGTGGCAGAGTTCGGTGCCGCGCTCCTCTTCGCGGGCACTTTCCGTATGCGCGCGCCCGGCCAGTTCTCCAGTATCTCGCACCTGCTCGGGCTCAACAACGCGGACCTCCTCTCCTTGGGGATGTGGATCGAGATCGAGGGCGGGCGCACGGAGCGCGGCGTGGCAATCGGGTTCGTGCTGCTCCTTCTAAGCGCGCTCTCGGTTTTGGCTCTGATGCGCGTCACCGGCGAAAACCGGGTGGAAGAGCGGGCGCATGGGAAGTGGGAGAAATCATCCGCATGATCGAGATCATCGACCTATCGATCGAGTTGGGCCGGTTCGCGTTGCACCACGTCGATCTCTCCATCCGTGACGGGGAGTACCTCGTGCTTCTCGGGCCGACGGGATCCGGGAAGACGGTGCTCGTCGAGTGCATTGCCGGGATCCATCGGAAGCATGGCGGTCGGATCCTGGTGGATGGTCGCGATGTCACCGGCCTCTATCCAGAGGAGCGCCATATTGGCTATGTGCCGCAGGATTACGCGCTTTTCCCGAATCTCACGGTGCGCGAGAATGTTGCCTACGGCCTGCGTGCCCGGCGGCTGCCCGAGGTAGAGATCGTCGCCCGCGTGAACTCCATGCTAAAGATGCTGGGCCTCTCCCAGCTGGCCGAGCGTTCCCCCACGACACTGAGTGGCGGCGAGAAACAGCGAACGGCCCTGGGACGCGCGCTTGTTACCAACCCGCGCATTCTGCTGCTCGATGAGCCGCTGAGCGCCATTGACGAGGTGATGCGCAGCGAGCTGGCCACCGAGTTGTCGCGAATCCAGAGGGCGGTCAAAGGCACCTTTCTCCATGTCTGCCACAGCTTCGATGAGGCCACCGAGGTGGCCGACCGGGTCGCCATCTTGCGCGAGGGCTCCATCGCTCAAGTGGGCACCATCGAGGAGCTGCTTGAGAAGCCGGCCAGTCTCTTTGTAGCCCGCTTCACGGGCGCGCGCAACCTGTTCTCGGGCGTGGCAGAAGAGAGGTCTGGCGGATCGGTGGTGACACTCGCCGATGGAGTGCGTCTCGCGTGTGGTGTCCGGTCCGCCGGGCCAGGGGTGGCGGCGATCCGCCCGGAGAAGATCCTCCTCGCGAATGGATTGGCACTCGGGAGCGCGGAGAACGTTCTGGAAGGGCGCGTCACCGGAGTGAAACGCAAGATGGCGCACGTTGAGGTTGTCGTTGATGCTGGGATCGACCTGGTCGTCTACCTGCCGCGAGCCGGCGAGCGTGAAACGCCGGAGGCCGGCTGCTCGGTCACGCTGCGCATCCCCCCAGAAGCGATCCGGCTGCTTCCCTCGGAGTGATGGAGCGCGGGGCAGCGCGCAGAGGAGAGGCGCGCGTTGCCCCACGCCGCGGGCTTCTTCGTGTAAAGGGCTATCCGAGGACGAGACTCCCCTCGGCGCCGGCGTGCCGGTACGCCTGGCGCGTGACGTCGAAGGCGCTGGAGAGCTCGTCCGGCGAGAGCGGGTGGGCGCCGGCATCCACGCCGCTCGCGATATGCAGCCGGCGCGGCGCGACCAGACTGGCGATCTGGGGCACGTCGGCCACTTTCAATAGGTTTGGCACGAAGAGGCTCATGGCGTGCTCGCGCGAGAAGCCTTCGGGATAGATATAGCTCGTCAGCACGCTCTCGCAGCGCGCCGACGCGATCCCCTCGTCCAGAGCGGCGGCGAGGAGGGCCACAACCGCCAGGGGCCCCCTCCCCACCACGGAAACGCTTTCAAAACGCTCGCGCAGGACGCGCGCGCACTGCAGCGCATCCCACACCCACATTCCGAGCATGGGCCGGCCAAGGATGAGGCCGTTCTGGAAGTACTGGTAATCCCACACGCCGACGGTGTGCCCGCGCTCCCAATGGGTCTCCCCCAGGCCGCGCAGGTCGGGAATCGCGATCGCCTGGTTGCCATCGACTGAGGGCAGGCCCTCCGAGAGGATGCTGGCCTTGCCCGCGGTATCCAGCCAGAGGACGCAGGAGGAGGCCCCCTTCGCCTGCGCGATCACCATCGGCACGCGAATCCCCGGTTCCGTGGTGATTACCACGCCTTCGCGATCCCCGGGGAAGGCGCGGGTTGTTTCAACTGCGGGCTGGCTCTCCTCGGGAAGAGCCAGAGCCTCTGTCAGACGCGCGCGCAGGCGCGCGCGGACCCCGGAGTTGCGGGCGATCTCTTCAGGCTGGGGATAACTCTGGGCGAGGCGCTGGGCCTCGGCGAAGGCGAGCGAGGGGACGGTGTCGTACTCCTCCGGCATCTTCCCGCCGGGGAAGCAGCAGATCTGCTCTGGCTCGGCAGGCTGGACCTCGGGCTCGGGGCAAAGGTCTGCCTGGATCCCCATCAGCCAGCGCCGGAACCAGGCGTACATCACCTCGCGCATCGCCAGGAAGTAGCCGTGCCCCAGGTCGATCTCGCACTTCGTTACCTTCTCGCCGGCGCCCAGAAGTTTGTAGAGCTGCTTCAGCTTGGGGAACTGCGCGCGCATGTCGTCGATCTGGAAGCCGGCGCCGGTGTCGTGGATGCCGTTGATCAGGATGAGCGGCCGCGGCGCGATCAGCGCGAGAACGTCACCGATCTCGCCAATCGTCTTGATCCCCGGCACCAGCTCGCAGACGCAATGGGGACCGTTGAGGTAGCCCTCCAGGCTGCCGATGCAGCAGACGGGCGCCGCGGCCGCGACGCGCTCATCGAGCGCTGCGAGATAGAGAGTCTGGTTGCACCCTCCCGAGGCGCCGGTGCAGGCGATGTGCGAGAGGTCCACCTCGGGCCGCGAGGCCAGGTAGTCGAGCGCGCGCATGTTATCCCACACCTGCAGCCCGGGAAGCGTGAGCCCGGCGGGAAGTGCCTGCGCGCCCAATTGCCGCCCGTGATACTCCTCGCCAGGATAGGCGCGCTCGCCCGAGCCGATGGCATCGACGCAAAGGACGACGAACCCGAGCTTGGCCATGCCGATGTTGCGCTCCTGCACCCTGGGCGCCAGTTTCCCCTGGGACCAATGCCCGTGAACCGAGAGGATCGCGGGTGCCGGTTTTGGCGCCTCCTTCGGAACGTAGAGGTGTGTGGTCATCACCAGGTTCGGGCGCGAGTGGAGGAGGACTCGCTCCAGGGTGTAGTCGCCCCGGTCTTCCACGGCCACGACCTCCGGGCGCAAGGGGCACGGATCCGCCAGGGTCAGGCCCATCGCCTCGCGCAGCCGGGCACGCCGGGCGTCTCGAATCGCCGGCCACTCCTCCGCGGTGGCCGGCAGTGGGTTCTCCGGCGAAACCCGGGCCGACCACGCGTGGCAGAACCGGTGGAACATCTCACCGGCGCCCTCTCCTATCAGGTCCCACTCGGTGGCCTCCCCTACTCTCTTGCGTTGCACCATTGATCCCTTCTCCCAATCCCGATCCATCGCGCCGGCCGGCGAGCGGTCAGGCGCTATCGCGGCCGGCTCATTCCATGCCGCGGACCGCCTCGGTGAAAACCTCCTCGGCGGTGAGGGCACGGCCAAACACCTTCACATCGTCCAGCAGGCCATCGAAGGCGTAGGCATTCTTACGCCCGATGTAGTTGCCGATGATCAGCCCCCGTTTGGAAGGCATGATCTCGCCCTCGACTGGGGCGACTGCCTTCTCCACCCCGTTGATGTAGAGGCGCATCGACGTGCCGTTGTGGACCGCGGCGATGTGACTCCAGAAGCCCGCGGGCACCGACCACGCCGCCGACTCGACCCGGGGCTCCTTGCCATCGGCGGTGCCATACTGAAACTGGGCGCGCGTCCAGTGAAAGCGCAGCCGCCAACCGGGCCACGGGGGCTGGCCACTCTTATCCCCCTTGGCACAGAGGATTTCGTAGGTCTTGTTGCGCGCCGAGGGCTTGATCCAGGCCATGGCGGTGAGGCCCTTCGGGGGCATCAGGTCGGCGAAGTTCGCCACGCTCAGGAAGGCCTGTTCCCCCTCGCGGAGACGGAGTGCCTTGCCGATGATCCCGGGCTCCAGCACCGGCCTGGCGGTGCCGGTGGCGTGAAAAGTGGCGTCGTGCCTCCGGCCCGTGGCGTCTCGCACGATGCCCTCGCTCGCCTCGTCCATGGTCCAATGGGCGAGAAGGCCGCGGTCATCCGCGCGGGCGGCCGGCGCCAGGAGGAGAAGCGCCAGGATCTGGAGCAGATAGCGTTGCATTGTCTTCCCTTTCGGCGTCATCTGTCACCCGTGATGCACGGCGTGCCGGCACCCGCCGGTGTCGGTCGGCCACCCCTCCCCTTCCCCGCGTTCAGGCGCCTACTTCTCGTATGCCTCGATCTCCCACACCCGGCTGAGTGTCTCTCCCTGGCGCAGCCGGGTGATCAGCAGCCGGATCGCTTTCGTCTCCACGGGAGCGAAGGTGGCCTCGATGGCATCCGTGGTAGCGTTCCGGACGGTGGCGACGGTGCGCCAGCCCTCGCCGCCCGGCACCTGGATCTCGAAATCGGCGAGCGTGGGCGAATAGGTCACCACGCGCCCGATCTTCTGCGCCGCCGGCCAGGTGAGCGAAATCCAGTCCGGGAGCTGATCGCGGGTGCCATCCTGCCACAGCATGTTGGTCGTGACGCCGTCCACGACGCGCTCCGGCGTGCA
>JAAZEM010000149.1 GCA_012512265.1 Armatimonadota bacterium
CATCCGCGTCCATGGCGCGCGTCTGGCTATAGTGGTTGCGCAATCCAAACCAGGTGGAGCCCACGTAGTCCAGGTCATAGGCGCGCTCGCGCTGGCCGCACAGCTGTTCCAGCCCGGCAAACCTCTTGTCGACGGACGCCAGGCCCTTGGCGCCGGCAAACCCGGCATCGATGGAGCGGAAACGGGCGCGTGCCACGAGCGTGGGCGACGCGAACTCGTAGCGCTCATCCTGGAACCGGCCGCCCGTGTCGGATGCGGTGTCGGAAGCGAAGGCGAGGCGCGTCTTGCCACCTAGGGCCAGCGCGGCTGTTTGCTCTCTCAGCGCCATCTGCCCCAGCTTCGCCAGTGCCTGGTCACCGGCCTCAAGTGCGCCAACGGTCTTGAACCCGGCGACGGCCCGCCTGCGCTCCGTCGCCTGGAACGCCCCCAGATGGAGCGCCAGGGAGCGCGCGTCCACGGCGCCGCTGGCATCCCGATGGGTATCAGTACTCCCCTGGATACCAAACTGCTTGCCTGGGGCGAGCGCCCACTGGAGCGCGCTGCGCTTCACGCCCTTCTGCGCCGCCATCTTCTGCACCTCGGCATCGCCGAAGCGGTTGAAGCCGGCGAACTGCGCGCCCACATCCTGATGCAGCGATTTGATCTGGAGCACGTCGCTCGCAATGCCCACTTCCTGGCGGTGGATGCGGCCCGCGCCATCATCGAGGGCATCGAAGCCGCCGGTGAGCTTCCAGCCTTTGGAGAGGCCCGCGGTCATCCCCAGCGCGGTGCGGCGAGTGCCGCTCTGTTGCGCCAGTTCCTGGAGGAGCTTCGCTGTCTCGCCCGAGCCCGCGGCGCTCAGGAAGCGCTGGGGGAGCGCGAAGCTGCGGTCGATCTCCTGGAAGCGCCCGGTGAGCTGGATGCTCCCCGCCGAAAGGCCGAGAGATTGCCGGATGGCACGGCCTTCCTGCAGACGCGAGGCATCCACGCCCTCTCGGGCGGTGCTGCGGCCCAGATCGCCCACCAGGGTGGCGGCTGCGCCTCCATCGAGGCTGGGGCGCGAGAAGTAGAGCTGCGATTCGCTTTTCACCGCCCCGAAGTTCGTCGAGAAGCCCAAACCCTGAACCCCGACCCGAATCGGATCGCGCGAATTCTGGTCCGCCGCGGCGAGCCCGTAGGCGAGGTTGAGCCGCGACGAGCTGCCCAGCTGCAGGGTAAGTGGCAGCAAGCCTGCAGGTGTTCCCTGGCTTCGGACCGCCGCCATGGGCTGCCACTCGCCGAAGGAGCGCGACACCCCGGCATCACTGCGCTGCCGCTGCCACTCCAGCAGCCACGTGCTCTGTGCCAGTTGGCTGGCCAGACCGTCGGCACTCGCGGCCTCCGCGATCATTGTCACGGGGCTTGCCAGGATGCTGAGCAGGGCGAGGAGGACGATGGCGAGAGGTCTGGCGATGGGATAGATGCGACGAGTTTGCCTGATAGGAGGCGTAACCGAGGGTACCGACCGATTCGGCCGTTTTTTGGCGAGGGACAGTCGGAGCCACGCGTCTTCTGCCCGTGCTCCGATTCCCGAAGCGGAGGGCGAGGCGCTTCTCCACCGTTCCTGTACCGGCCGGTTCGCCCGGTCTATCCGCTCACTGGGCGCGCCTGTCGAACGAACACGCAGAAAAAACGGCACACCCAGGAGGTTCCGTACGCGCTTCATCAGGATGCGGCCCGCTTGAGCAAGCCACGTCTGTTAGATGCTTCCCACGCCCGTTTGTTTCCAGTATCCGCGCGTGTATCTTGTGTATATGAGTCTACATAGGACGGCCACCGGACCGGCCGATCTGCCGGAGGCGTGTGGGAGAGGAGAGGGCAGGAGAGAGCGGGCCTGAAGGGGTATTCTCTGCTTAGAGATTTTCTCCCGGCGGCAGGGCGTCTCGATGTACCGGATGGTGGGTCGCGCAGGGGAAACATGGGGGAACGAGCGAGAGGGATAGGCGCCATTTCTGGAGGGGGAGTGCCAAGGCGACGCGCGACGGGGCGAACGCGTGTCTGATAGGCGCGGCCTTCCCCCGTCCGTGACCGCGCTGGCTGCGAGGAGAGACGCGATGACAAATGCTGGAGAGCAGGCGGCCGGAGCCACTTCGGAGCGTGTGGGCTGGGGCTGGCGCGTGCTCACCCTCGCGTGGACGGGCCTGGCAGTGGCTATGGCGCTACGCCTGCGCCGCGAGAGCCTGAAGCCGGAGGTGATCCGCCGCGATGAGGGGGCCCTTCGCCGTGCCTGCCTGGGCTTCCCGCTCCCCGTGATGCTTGGTGGCTCGCAGGTGAAGGACAGCCGCGATCAAGACACCGGGACGCGCACTCTCTCTTACAGGCTGCCTGCCACCCAGAACCAGGACGAGATCCTCGCGTATTACGACGATTACTTCCGGAAAAGCGGGTTTGTGCCGACCGACGGCGAACCGGACGCGCTGCCAGGTGGGGTGGAGCGCGCCTACCACGACGCATGCCGGCTGCGCGCTGTCACTCTCAGCGTACGGCGTGAGCCCCCGGAGGGCGATCACCACGCGGTGATCCTCACAGTGCAACCGATTCCGCAGAGTGACCAGTAAGGCGCCCTGCCTGCCTGGCCACGCCGATCACCCCGTGGCAAAGATCTGATCGAGCGTCTCGCAAAGCTGGCGTCCGACTGCCGCGGAGACAGGGGGCAGCGGGCGCCGTGGCTCGCCCACATCAAACCCGCGCGCGCTCATCATCGCCTTCAAAGCGCCAATCGTGGGATGGGCGACGATAGCGCGGACGGCCCGCGTGATGCGGAACTGCAGCTCTTGCGCCTGCCGCAAGTCGCCTGCCTGGAAGGCGCGGAAGAGGCTGACGTATGCCGCCGGCATCACGTTGTAGGTGGAGCCGATGCCGCCGTGAGCGCCCATGGCGAGGCCGCAGAGGAAGATCTCGTCCGAGCCGTTGAAGACGATCCAGCGTCCGGCGCCGTCTTCGATCAGGTTGCGCATCAAGAAGAAGTCGTTGTCTGTGAACTTCAGACCCGCCACGCCCGGGATCTCCGCCAGCCGGGCCATCAGCTCCGGGGTCATCCGTTGCCCGGTGAGCGCCGGGATGTGGTACGCGATAAGCGGAAGGCCGGCGGAGGCGACACGCGCATAGTGGTCGATCACGGCCTCGTCGCCGACCTTGAAGAAGAGTGGCGGCAACGTGCTCACTGCGTCCGCGCCGGCCTCGGCGGCATGCCGCGCCAGGTCGACAGCATCGTCGGTCGCGTTGGCGCCGACGTGGACGATCACCTTTGCCTTGCCGTTCGCGGCACGCACTGCCGCTGTGGTGAGCCGTCGGCGCTCCTGGGGGGACATCAGAAGGCCCTCGCCTGTCGAGCCGCCGACGTAGAAACCGTCTACTCCCGCTTCGAGGAGGTGGTGGATGAGCGCCTCCACCATCGGTTCGTTCAACTGCCCCTGCCGGTCGAATGGCGTCAATAGCGCCGGGAATACACCTCCGAGATCCGTCACGGCAATCCCCTCTCACCCCATATGCATGGGGGCCAGCGGTCGGTTGTTGTGGGAGCAGGCCCCTGCTATTCTACCGTATCCGCGCGTGCGATGCAAGCAGAGGAATGAAAATCGAAACTTTGCAAGGCGGTCTTGCGTCTCATACTCATAGACAGCACGGGTGGTCAGCCGCTCCTTTGGGAGGCGCCTGCAGGATGTGCGCCTCCTTCCCTCTCTCCGAGCCGCCCTTGTTCTCTCTCGGTTGTGCCGTTTCACGAAGGGGTGTAACGGCGCTGCGTATCAGAGACGTCGTGTGCTTCGCCGGGGTGTAACGCTCTCGCGTAGGTAAATGCGACGGACGTCCGGATGTTGCCCCGCCGGGTGACACGCCATGATGCCAGCAGAAGGAGGGATCCAGGTGCAGTACGAAGGGACCGATGATTTTCTGGTGCAGGGCCTGCGCGAGGGCGATAATCTCGCGGCGCAACAGCTCATCGACACCTACTCCGCGCCCCTGTACCGTTACCTTCTGCGTCGGTGCTCCTGCGATGAGGACGCCTCCGATGTGCTCTCGATGGTGTTCCAAAAGGTCGTCGCACCGATCCACACCTACGACCCCGCACGCGGATCCTTCAAGAACTGGCTTTACGAAGTTGCGCAGAGCTGCCGGGCGGACTTCTACCGGCGCTGGGGCGGGGTGATCGCCGGCGAGCTGCCCCCGGATGACCTGATCCGGTCGGAGTGGGGGCCCACCGTGTACTATGACAGTTACCCCGAGACACGGGCTTGGCAGTATGCGTCGCATCAAGACGAGGGCGAGGGCCCGGAGGAGTCGAAGATCATCGCAGCAGTGCAGGAGGTGCTCACGAGCATGCCGAAGCGCTACGCGGAGGTACTGCAGCTGGAGCAAACGGATCTGACCCGCGAGGAGATCGCGATTCTGATGGGAATTACCCGCGACCACCTACGCGTTCTGCTCAGCCGCGCGATCGCTTGCTTCAAGCGACTTGCGCAGCAGAACCTGGTTCTCGCCGAGTGGCTAGACCGGGCGGAGCCCCTCCCGCAGGAGGAAGCGCCGCGACGCCGGGGGCGCCGCAAGGCGTTCGCCGAACTATAGGAGACCGAGACGGTGGAACGTGACGTGGAAGCCGGCAGTAGCCCAGGTTGCCGCTGCAGACTCCTCCCACGCGGGGGATGCGCGGCGCGCGGACGTGGGCCCGTGTCGGCTCGAGTAGAGTACCGGGGCATCTCGAAGGTGAGAGAGGAGGCCGCGCTATGACCAGGGCCGCTGGCAGAGTCAGGAAGTCTAGAGACGATGCAAACGGTTCAACGATGAATCAGGGCCGTCGTTCCCGCCCCGGAACAGAACGGTTGATCCCCGTGAAGGACCGGTGGATATCGAGGCTCATCGAGCTGGCATCGGACTCTCCCTATGAAGTGGCGCACGACCTTTTCGCGGGTCAACCTGGCCCTCCGCTCCCCAACGGGGTTGAGGAGCGGGTGCAGCAGGCGGTACGATGGGGGCTGCAGGAACGCGAACTGGAGAAGTATGAGAGAGAGCTCTCGCGTCGGACGACGCTGGGCGAGTTCCTCTCGTGGGCGCGCACTCGGAAGGGGTGCACCGAGGAAGAGTTGGGACAACGCGCGGGCATCAGCGCGGAGTGCATCCGCGCCCTCGAGAAAGACCAGATCTGCCCCCTCGACGTCGCGCCAGAGCACGTCGCGCGGGTCGCGGCGGTTCTCGATGTCTCTGTCTTCACCCTGCTGGAGCGGTTACAGGCCGCGCGCCTCGACAGCGAGAGCAGGAAAGATCGGGGCGGGCGGGCACGGCCCCCCAGCGCGGATCCGAGCGTTGTCTGGTCGAGTGGTGCCCGGCGCGCTCGCCAGGTGATGGAGTTCCTTTGCCTGCGACGTAAGGAGCGGCAGCCTGTAACCCAAGCCGATCTGGACCACTACTGTGGTGCCGTCTATCGGGCCTGGAAAGAACAGCGCGAGGATCCTGCGGAGTAGCGAGCGTGCGCGCGCGCCAGAGCAGCCCCTGGCTGACAGTGCCCCTTCCGGGGCTCGCACCGGCCCGCCGTGCTGCTTTCGCCTGTTTCAAGGACGGTCTGGTGGGAGAGCGAGCGTCCTGGAGCAGCATGGGCGTGCGGCGCGCGGGCGAGAGAGGGGTAGGCTGCCGTGGCGCATCCATGCGGGAGAGCCGAGCCGATATCCGACCCGGCAGGCGAGCCGATGGCCGTCCTACGGGCTCGCTTTCAGGCGGGAGACCTGGTGCTCTTCCTTGGCGCGGGCGTATCGCTTTCGGCCGGGCTTCCTGGTTGGGAATCGTTGCTGCACCGGCTCGCCGTGGAGATGTGGGCTCAACGCCTCGGCGCCGATGCCGGGGGAGAGGACGCGGAGGAGTTCGCGCGCCTTTTCCGACATGCGTTCGGCGGCTTTCCGATCATCTCCGGGCGTTACATCCGCAAGGCGCTCGGCCATGCTTTCCAGGAGCGGGTGCGCGCCATCCTCTACTCGCATCCGGATGCCACATCCAGCCTGTTGAAGGCCGTCACGCGCCTCTGCGTGTCTTCGGGGAGTGGCGCCGGCATCCGCGCTGTCGTCTGCTACAACTACGATGACCTCCTGGAGACCCACCTGGCCGAGGGTGGCGTGAGCTTCTGCAGCGTAAGCGCCGAGGGGCAATCGCCGCCACCCCAAGTCCTCCCAATCTACCACGTGCATGGCTTTCTCCCTCGCGATGGGAGCCTCGACCACCAGAGCGAGATCGTCTTCGCCGAGGATGCCTACCACACGCAGTTCCTTGACCCCTACGCCTGGTCAAACATCACCCAGCTCAACCTCCTGCGCGAGCGCACCGGCCTCTTCGTCGGCTTCTCGATGACCGACCCCAACCTGCGCCGTCTCCTCGACGTCGCCAACCGCTATCGCCATGGGCGGCCCCATTACGTCATCATGCGCACCCCCTCGCGCGAGCAGATTGCCTTTGGCGATACAAGCCAGGTGAGTGATGACCGCCTTGAGGACTTCATCGGGGCCTTCCGCAGCGTTCAGGAAGATGCGTTGGCCGATCTGGGCCTGCACGTGGTGTGGGTGGAGCATTTCGACGAAATCCCCTGCCTGCTCGACAGCATTCGCGAGAGCGCGCCAGACAGCACGCCGTAGCCTGGAGTGGCCGCAAAACAGGAGAGCGGCTGGCCCTCCTGGATAGGGGTGGAGCCAATTCGCATCGCGAAGTGGTCCCCTCTCGCAGCCCGCGCAAGCCCTCGCCCCCTGAACCGCGGGGCTACCTTCGCCCGAAATCGTCACGCGGAGGGCGCCGCGATTTGCATGTCTGGCTGCCCCTGTGCTATCATACGGGGGACAGAGAGGCTTTGGCCTTTCCATGCCCTGCGATGACAACCTGATTTGGCCGACACGCGCACCTGGAAGCTAGGAGGGGAGAGATACATGCCCGCTGTTGAAGTGAGACCCGGTATCTATTGGGCGGGAGTGAACGATCGCACGTCTGATCTCTTTGAGGGCTTCTGGCCCGTGGCCCGCGAGGGGGTGTCACACAACTCCTATCTGATCGATGACGAGAAGAAGGCGCTGATCGATATCACCAGCGAAAGCCTGCTCGAGTCGCTCCTCAGCCAGATCGCCACGGTGACCGACCCCGCCGGCCTGGATTACATAGTCATCAACCACATGGAGCCGGACCATACCGGCGCATTGCGTGCGCTCCGGCGCCTGGCACCCCGCGCGACCCTTCTCGGCTCTAAGAAGGCCGTGGAGATGATGGAGTCGTACTACGGGGTGACGGAGGGTGTCCGGGCTGTGGAAGATGGAGAGACGCTCTCCCTTGGCCGGAACACGCTCCAGTTTTTCTCCACGCCCTTCGTTCACTGGCCGGAGACGATTATGACCTACGCGCAGGAGCAGAAGGTGCTCTTCTCCTGCGACGGCTTTGGCGGTTATGGCGCGTTGCAGGGCAGTATCTTTGCAGATGAGTACGCAGACCTGCGCTTCTACGAGGAGGAGGCGCTTCGCTACTACACCAACATTGTGGCCCTCTTCGGCAAGCAGGTGCTCAAAGCAATCGACCGGCTGAAAGATTTGCCGGTCGAGGTTGTGGCTCCCTCTCATGGATTGGTGTGGCGCCGGAACCCTGGACGGATTATCGAGCTGTATCGCACGTGGGCTGGGTATGCCACGGGGCCGGTCGAGCCGGGTGTGACAGTGGTCTTCGGCACGATGTACGGTAACACTCGCGCCATGGCCGAGGCGGTCGCTGCGGGGGTTGCCGGCGCCGGCCTGCCCGTGACCCTCTTTGATGCGGCGCGCGTTCATCCAAGCTATATTCTCCCCGCGATCTACTCGCGACAGGGCGTAGTGATCGGCTCGGCCACCTACGAGGGTGGCCTCTTCCCCCCGGTGCGCAACCTTCTCAGCCTGGTGGAGTCGAAGCGGATTGTCGGGCGCACGGCGGCGTTCTTCGGCAGCCGCGGTTGGGGCGGCGGCGCGCGCAGGGAGTTCGCACGCCAGGCGGAGACGTTGCAGTGGGAAGTCGTGGATGCCTGGGAGATGCAGGGCGGCCCCACCACCAAGGATCTGCAGGAGGGAGAGGAGTTCGGCCATCGCTTTGCCGCGGGGCTGCGGAGATAGCCGCGCCATCCGCCCGGCCGTGCTGCTTTGGCCCCCGCCGAGGTGCCGCGATTCGGTTTTCCCCTATCGGGGAATGGGTACCTATCGGGAGTATCCCTGAACACGGATCTTGAACGGGAGAGGGTGACGAGTTGGTCGGTCTTGCCGGCGAGAGGGCATCGCGACCGTCGGAGGGGGCCGTGTCCTGGATTGCGGCGCGGCTCGATGCGCGCGCGGCGGAAGTGCGCCTGGCCTGGATCATCCGCATGCGCGAGGAGGGTATCCTGGCCCGGATGCCGGACGAGGAGCTATCGGCCCAGGCGGAGCGCGTGCAAGCGGCTTGGCAGCAGTACCTGGCTTCCGCGGGCACCGGCGAAGTGGGCGGCGAGCCCGATTGGGGCGAGGTTCGGCGCGCGCTGGCAGGCTGGAGCATCGAGGATGCGCTAGGCGCACTGCTGGCGCTGCGCGCGGTCTGTCGCGACCTTCTCGCCACGGAGGACGCGGGGCGGCCGGAGGATGCCATCGCCACTTTCGAGCGAATCGCGGATCGGTTCATCACCGGGGTGATCTCGCAGGGTGTGGTCGGGCAGAATCTCCAGCACGAGAGTGAGTGCAGCGACCGCCAGCAAGCGGAGGTGCTCCAACGGGTGATTGCCGCCCAGGAAGAGGAGCGAAAGCGGATTGCCCGCGAGCTGCACGACCAGACCGGGCAGTCGCTCACCTCGCTCATGATCGGCTTACGCCGTCTGGAAGCGGCGCAGATGCCGGAGGAGGAGCGCCAGGCGATCGCTGAGTTGCAGCAGAATGCGAATCGCGCGTTGGATGAGCTGCATCACCTGATCTTCGAGCTACGCCCCAGCGTTCTGGAGGATCTTGGTCTGGTCGTTGCGCTCCAGCGCTACATTGAGGAGTTCGCGCGGCGGACAGGGCTCCGCGTGGAGACGGAGCTGGATGCGCTGGCCGGTGTGCGCCTGGAACCAGCGGTAGAGATTGCCCTCTACCGGATCGTCCAGGAAGCGTTGACGAACGTGGACAGGCACGCGCGCGCAACGACCGCAAGCGTACTCCTGCAGTGCCGTGGCGATTCGCTGCTCCTCATCGTGGAGGATGATGGAAGCGGCTTCGTCGTGCCTGAGATTGGCGCCGGCGATAGCGAGCATTTCGGGCTGATGGGGATGCAGGAACGCGCCGCCCTCATCGGGGGCAAGCTCACCATCGAGTCCTCGCCCGGAGCAGGGACGACCATCTACGTCGAGGTGCCTCGGCCTGGATGCAAGGAGAGGAGCGCGGCACCTTCTGCGGATCCGCGCGCGTCTTGACGCCCTGCCCGCGCCTGTTGTATACTGAGCTAACCAGACGTGCCCCTGGCCATTCGTGAGCGTATGCTGCTGGCAACCCCTCATGGTCGCTGCCGGCACAGGCGTACGATAGGAGCTACGACCGATGAACCGTCTCCCGTGCATCGCTGCAGGTCTCATCATCCTGGGGAGCCTGGTGGTTGGTGTTTCGCCGTCAAGCGGCGACACTGCCACCCCCGCGCTGGACGCAGAGGCTATCTCACTACCGCTTGGCCTCCTGTGGAAGTTCTCCTCCGTGGATGTGGGAAAGGAGCTACCTGCCCGCAACATCCCGACCGCCCCGGTGGTCAGCGGCGATACGGTCTATGTCTGCGCTCGTGGGATGACCGCAGAAAACGTGCCCACTACCTCCGTCTATGCCCTCTCGCTTGAAACCGGCGAGAAGCTGTGGGATCACGTGCTTGAGGGGACGGTCTTCGGTACGCCGGCGCTCGCGGATGACACCCTATGGGTATCAGATAGCCAGGGCTACCTGTATGCTCTGGACGTCCGCAATCAAGGGCGAGAGCGCTCGCGCTTCCAGCTGGGAACGAGCAGCCGGTGCTCTCCAGTCATCCACGATGGCGTAGTCTATGTGGGCGACGATGGCGGCCTCGTCCTCGCCGTCGATGCCAAAGCGCTTCAGGAGAAGTGGCGCTTCCAGGCCAAGGGCCAGGTGAAAGCGCCGATCGCCGTATCGCCCGAAAACAAGTATGTATATGTCTCCTCGGGCGAGCCGCGGTTGCATGTTCTGCACATGGCGACCGGGGCCGAGGCGTGGAACTACCCCATGCCGGAAGTGAGCATGGAGTCTGCGCCTGTTCTATGGGACCGCTACCTCTACATCGCCTCGGGCAAGCGCCTGATCTGCATTACCGCATCGCAGGGCCGCTATCAGTGGGACAGTATGCGGATGGGGATAACCACCGGATACCCGATCATCGGCACGCCGACGCTGGCGCCCGATGAGAAGGGGAAGGAAGCTCGCCTCTACTTCTGCTGCGAGGACGGCACGGTGTACGCGGTCAACGCGCGAACTGGCCGGCTCGCTTGGAAAGCCCCGGTGAAGCTCGACCGCGTTGCCACCTGCGCTCCAACCGTCACGCGCGACGCGGTGCTCATTGGCGCCCAGAACGGACTGCTCTATGCGGTGAGCGCCAATGAGGGGAGCAAGCTCCTTTGGAAGTACCGCGCTGTGCCGCCGGCCGATATCACGGCGCAAACGACGGCAGTGAGCATCGCCAGTTCCCCGGTCGTGAGCGATGGGCGGGTGCTGGTTCTGGCCGATGAAGGCACGCTTCTTTGCTTCTCGCCGGCAGCGGTGGATGTGGCCCCGCCCGAGGTGAAGGATCTGAAGGTGCGCGACGTCGCCATCGAGTCTCAGACGCCGGTCTACGGGATGCCCCCGCTCCCCTTCACGGCGACGATCGTTGACGAGGGATCGGGGATCGACGAGTCGAAGATCGTCTTCAAGCTGGACGGTGAAGTGGTGCCGCACCAGTTCGTGGCCAGGACCGGCGAGCTCTTCTATAAGACGCCTGTCACTCGACCGATCCGGCCGCTGGCGGATGGCGTCCATACGATCTCAATCACAGTTGCGGATTGGATGGGAAACACTCTCACCCGCGAGTGGGTGTTCCGGGTGGATCACCGGCGGATTCCAGTGCCGAAAGTGCAGGATAGCCCTGCGGCAAATCCTGACGCCATCAACTTCTGAGAGTGCGGCGAGCGCGGCGTTGGGCTCCACAGAGGGGTGGGCTTCCATCTCGTTCCGATAGCTGTAACTCCGCGATGGTCCAGGGCTATCAGACGGCTCATGGCGCCGGTCTGTGGGGCCTAGATCAAAGGTCCTCCGGCACGGCGCCTGTGACGGGAAGGCCGGCATGAGGCTGCTGTCGAGAGTACTAGCCGGGTCCCTGGCGGATACGGGTGGTACGTCTCGTGCGTCGGAGCAGGGCGCATCGACGGTTGCCCCCGCGCTCGACGCGGAGACGCGAGAGTTCCTGTACCGCCATGTCAACTCGCCCGTCAAGCTGGACCTGATCCTCTACCTGCATGATAACCCCTATGCCGTAGATGGCGCCGACGTCTTGGCGCTGCGCCTGGGGCGCGAGCCGCCGGTCGTCGAGGAATGTGCCGAAGAGTTGGTGCAGGCAGGTTTGCTTGAAGTGGTTCCACGCCGGCCTGCCGGTGGCCCTACGCTCTATCGCCTTGCCGCCCGTTGCGAGTGGAGCGCCTGCATTGATCGATTGGCGCGCCTCCACCGAGAGGGAGGCGCCCTCCAGATCAGAACGGCGATCCGAGACTTTGGCATTGCCGCGCACGTGCGCGCGGTGATTGCCGATTCCGGGCGAGTGGGCGTGTCGGACGTGGAGGTGCGCTGCGAGGCCGGAGTGGTGCGTCTGGAAGGCCGTGTCCACACGGCTGCCGAGCGTACGGAGCTCGATCTGATCTGCGAGCGTTTGCACGAGAGCCGCGGCGGAATCCGCGCGGTTGAGAACCGTGTGGAGGTGGAACGGCGCCCGCGAGAGGATGATGAGGAGATGCGCGCCGCGCTGGAGCAGCATCTCGCTGCCCTGATCTCCGATAGCGGCGGCATGGCGGGGGCGCGCGTGCAGGTGGAGGTGATCGGCGGCGTGGCCTACCTGACAGGCCTGGTAGAATCGGCGCAGGATCGCGCATCCGCGGGGCAGCGGGCGCTGGAAGTGCCCGGGGTGACGGCCGTCGTCAATTGGATTGACCTGCAGGGCCATCGACACCGAAGCCGTTAGTAGGCGAAGAGGTTGTGGGTGCGGGGCGCGGGGCGCCCCCTACCCGAGTCGCGTATAACGAGCAGGGCCGTCGTTGCCAGATGGGGAGAGCCATGGCGACACTGGACGAGATCGAGCCCTGGGTCCGCCTGAACCGCGCGGAGTTGATGCCGCGGAAAGCGGCGCGGCTCCTGGCGGAGTTTGGAACCCCCGAGGCGGTTCTGAGCGCGGCGCGCGCCGAGCTCGCACGCGTGGACGGTCTATCGCGTGCCAACTGCGACCGTCTCGCCGAGGCAGCCCTCTGGGATGGCTGGCCGGCCGAGCAAGCCACCCTCCAGCGCCTGGGCATCCGCGTCATTCCCTTGACGAGCGACGACTATCCCGCCCGGCTGCGCGCGATTCCAGATCCCCCACTTGTCCTCTACGTCCGCGGCAGTCTCCTGCCCGAGGATGAGTACGCCGTTGCCATTGTCGGCTCGCGCCGGGCGACGCCGTATGGGCGTCAGGTGGCGGCCGACCTGGCGCGCGACCTGGCGCGCGCTGGCGTCACCATCGTCAGTGGGATGGCGCGGGGCATCGATGCCGCCGCGCATCAGGGAGCGCTTAACGCTGGCGGCCGCACCCTGGCGATCCTCGGGTGTGGCGTGGACCAGTGCTATCCCCCGGAGCATCGTGGCCTGCGCGATTCCATCGCCGCGCAGGGTGCCGTCATCTCCGAGTTCTCCCTGGGCGCCGCCCCGGACAAATGGCGTTTTCCCGCGCGCAACCGCATCATTAGCGGCCTCTGCCTGGGAGTGATCCTCATCGAAGCCCCGGCCGACAGCGGTGCCATGATCACCGCCGATTTCGCCCTGGAACAGGGGCGAGAGGTCTTTGCCGTTCCTGGCAACATCGATAGCTTTGCCAGCCGCGGGTGTCACCAGCTCATCAAAGAGGGTGCCCACCTGATTGAGAGCGCTGCGGATATCCTGGAAGCGCTCGATCTCTCCACCGCCGCTCTGGATGCTCCCCCGCCGGAGCAGCCGTCTCTCCCGTTCCCGCTTAGCCCGGAAGCGGAGCAGGTGCTTGCGCTCCTGGGCCCGCAACAGCGACACGTCGATCAGATCGCCAGCGAGTGCAAGTTGCCGCCCGGGCAGGTCCTCTCCGCGCTCACCCTCCTGGAGATGGCGGGCGCTGCCCGCCGCCTGCCAGGCAACTTCTACGTCCGCATCTCGCCCCGGTGACAGAGCCGGCTTCGCCCTAAGCTGCCAGGCGCGTGGGTATTTGTGCCCGCGCGATCTTGAGGCCTCCAGCCGGGACGCGGCGCGGATCCTTACGCCTGTGCAGGCCGCACAACAAGCCCTCTAGGGGGAAGGGGTTGCCCCTCGCGGCGGCGAATTCGATAGAGTGAACGCGATAGAAGGCGATGGATGGCTACGGGGGAGCACTTGATGACAATCTGGTGGTATACGCTGGGGAGCACGTTTCTCATCTCCCTGATTGCTCTCGTAGGCATCCTCAGCCTCTATTTGAGCGCGGACCGGGTGCGCGAGTGGCTGCTGCCCATGGTCGGGTTTGCCGCAGGGGCGCTGCTTGGCAACGTCTTTCTCCACCTGCTTCCAGAGCTGGTTGAGCGCAAAGGCTCGTTCGATCTGGCCTCCTCGCTCCTGGTGTTGCTCGGGATCGTCACCTTCTTCCTGATGGAGCAGGGGATCCGGCACTGGCAGGCCGAACACACCGGCCGCGAAGACCACATCGAGCATCTCGCTCACCTGCGGCCCCGCACCGTGGATCTCGAGCAAGGCGCCGGGCATCTTCTGTCGGCCCGGCCCTATGCCGCCGTCAGCCTGGGTAGCGACCTGCTCCATAACTTCATCGACGGTCTCGTTGTTGGCGGGGCGTTTCTCTTCTCGATCCCACTCGGGATCTCCACGGCACTCGTGGTGGCGCTCCACGAGGTGCCTCAGGAGCTGGGGGATTATGCCATTCTGGTGCATGCGGGGCTCGACCGCGTGCGCGCGCTCCTCTACAACTTTGTCACCGCGCTCACCGCGGTCGCCGGCGGAGTGGTGGCCCTCCTGATCGGCGCTGCGAGGGAGACGTTTCCGCTCTATCTCATCCCATTCACAGCGGGCACTTTCATCTATCTGGCCGTGGGCAGCCTCATTCCGGAGCTACACTCGCATGGCGAGGAGCACCGCACCATCCGAGGGGTGGTCGGGATGCTCGTCGGGATTGGGGTTATGGTCGTGACGCACGTCGCCGCTCATCAAGTGGGCCATTGAGCGACGGGTGTTCACCGGGCACGTGGTGGAAGGTGGCATCAGGAACATGGAGAAGAACCCATTCCGATCTCCCGGGCGGTGGTTTCGGGGCAATACGCACACGCACAGCACGCGATCCGACGGCCGCGTCTCGGTGGCCGGGCGTTTTGAGGCCTATCGTGAGAAGGGCTACGACTTTCTGGTGCTCACCGATCATGGGAAGGTGAGCGATATCTCTGCCTTCACCGATAACACCTTCCTCGCCATCTCGGGAAGCGAGCTGCATCCAGAGAACCCCTACGGGGGCGCCACCTATCACCTGGTCGCCCTCGATCTCCACGAGCCGATTGATGTTGCCGGCATGCACCCCAACGAGGTGATACAGGCGGTCCATGCCCAGGGCGGTCACGTGATCATCGCTCATCCGTACTGGTGCGGTCACACGCTCTTCGACCTCTTGCCGCTGGAGGGTGGCTTCGCCGTCGAGGTGTACAACGACACGTGTGCCGGGATCGGGAAGGAGATCTCCGAGGTGCAGTGGGACGACCTCCTGGATCGCGGCAAGCGCCTGCTCGGCATCGCCTGCGATGACGCGCATGGCACGGAGCACGACTGCTTCCACGGCTGGGTGATGGTGAAAAGCGAGGAGCTAACCCGAGAGGCGATCCTGGAAGCTCTCCTGAAGGGCTGCTACTACTCGACTACCGGGCCAGAAATCCTCGACCTCGACTTGGTGGAGACCGAGCGCGATGGGCAGCCGGCACGGAAAGTGGTAGTGCGCACCTCGCCGGCGCGCTCCATCGTCTTCAAGGCGCAGCGCTACTTTGGCCGGCGCTGCCTGCCACCGGAAGGCGGTCTGCTGGAGTATGCCGAGTACACGCTCCACGGGTCGGAGCGCTACGTGCGCGTGGAAGTGACCGATGCCGAAGGCCGGAAAGCGTGGACGAACCCCTTCTTCCTGGATTGACGCCGCCAGGGTGAGCGCAGTGGGCAAGCGGAATGCCCGGAGCCCGCGCGACTGAGGGCACGCCGCGCCTTGGGGCGCTTATCCGGGTTCTGCGACGAGGTGCTCCTCCGCGCGGAGAAGGGATGTGCCCAGTTCGGCGCTGAGGTGCTCCATCCGCTCCAGGATCGCCTCGCGTTCCGTGCCCGTGGCGCGGGAGACGCGCGCGTAGGAGAGAACCACCGGGTGCATCTCGAGCCGCCGGAAGCTGCCGCGCTCCAGGGTGGCCACGAAGAGGAAGGACCAATCATTGCGCAGCACCGGGTCCACGGCGTAGTCGTCGATGAAATCCCCCGTGTCGTAGAGGATCGGCTTGCCGCGGTAGATCTCGACCCCCTGGAAGAGGTGGGCGCTGTGTCCGTAGTAGAGATCCGCGCCCCGGTCGATCACGGCATGCGCGAACTCCTGGAAGAGGCGGCTGGGGTGCATCACCATGTTCGGACCCCAGTGGTTCGAAAAGACCACGATCTCGGCGCCCGCGGCGCGTGCCATCCCCACGGCATCCTCAACGCGCCGGAGGACCTCTATCTCCATCGAAACTGGTAGGTAGTGCGTGCCAGCCCGGTCCGGGCCCGCCGCGAAAGCGGGCTCATTGTCGGTGACCGCCACGAGCCCGACGCGAGTGCCCTCCTGCCCGGCGCGCAGGATCACCGGGCGAGCGGCATGTCGCTCATCTTTGCCGGCGCCGGCGTGTTGTATCCCGGCCTCGTCCAGGTGGCGCAGGGTGTCGAGCAGGCCCTCTTCCTCATAGTCCAGGGTGTGGTTATTCGCCAGGGAGCAGGCATCGATCCGCGCCGCCTGTAGCACCGAGACCACGCTGGGATCCGCGCGGAAGTGGAACACCTTGGGCGTTCTCGTCCAGGGTTGAAGCCGTGTCGTGAGCGCGCACTCCAGGTTGATGATGCGCAGGTCCACCTCCGGATAGCCGTGCCCGCCGGTCATCAGCGGGAGCACGTCGCCCCAGGGCTCCTCGGGGCGCATCTTCCCGAGCACCTCGTTCACGCCCCGGCCCAGCATCACATCCCCCGCCAGCGCGATGGTGACCACTTCTCGTTCCCTCCCGCGCGATGGTTGCCCGCGCCGCCCCGGTCAAAACGGGCAGCGCGCCGCGCTTGTCCAGATAGCCCTTAGCTCAGGGCGGCAGCCTCCTGGCCGCCCGCCGCGGGAGAAAGGCGCCTGTCGCCAGCAGGGAAGCCCGTGGGGCTGCGAGAACTAGGGACCGATGAAAGTGATAGTGGCCGAGCAGATCGGGTTTTGTTTCGGCGTCAAGCGAGCCATCAACCTGGCCAAGAAGGTCCTCTCCGAGCGAGGAGAGGTGTGTATCCTCGGGGATCTGGTCCACAACCGCAGGGTGAGCCGCGAGCTGGAGCAGATGGGGTTGCGGAAGGTGAGCAACCTCAGCGAATGCAGCAGCGGCATCATGCTGGTGCGAGCGCACGGGCTTCCCGCGGCGGAGATCGAGCGCGCGCGCGCGGCCGGGCTGGAGGTGATCGATGCCACCTGCCCAACGGTCCGGCAGGCGCAGCGGGCGGCCCGCCGCCTGGAGGAACGTGGCTGCCAGGTGGTGATTGCCGGCGACGCCGATCACCCGGAGGTGCGCGGCATCCTTGGCAGTCTCCGCGATCCGTCGGCTCATCTGGTCCTCGATTCGGTCGAGGAGGTGCGGCAGGCCCACGCGGAGCGGCGGTTCCGCCGCCCGGTGGGAGTCGTGTTCCAGACCACCCACTCGTTCGAGCGCTGCCACGCCCTCGTCGGCGAGCTGATGCTGGTCATCCCGGAGTTGCAGATCATCAACACCCTCTGCCGGCCGGTCCGCAACCGGCAGCTCGATGCCATTCGCCTGGCGACCGAAGTGGAAGTTATGCTGGTCGTCGGCAGCTTCAAGAGCGCCAACTCCATTGAGCTAACTCACCTCCTTCGCGCGCACAACCCAAACACAATCCAGGTCGAGAACGCGGACCAGCTGGAGCTGGCCCGGTTCGCCGGGGTCAAGAGTGTCGGCATTGCGTCTGGGCTCTCTACCCCGGAGGACGTGGTGGACGCGGTGCGTGCGCGGCTCGAGGCCGCCTTCCCGGAGCCGGATTCGAGTCCGGCGCTCTAGGGCGTTCCACTGCGGCCACTCCTCTCCTGCGGAACCACGCGCCACCAGATCGGCGTTGCCTCTCGCTGGCGCGCGCCCGCGTTTTGGTGCATCCCCTGTCGGGTATAGATCCGGCGATGGGCAGGCGGGCAGGCTATCGCGGATGCCCAGCCCGCTCGCGAGGTCAGGGAATCCGGCGAGGCTGGCGCCCCCGCTTTCCCTGATGGAATGGGTGTGTGATCCGGGGTGAGAGAGCGGCATCGGGAGAGGGCATGCCGTCTGGAGCCTACTACCTGAGGAACCTGGGGCTGTTGGAGGGCCTTCCCGAGGGGGCCTGCCGCTTGCTTGAACAGCAATGGCGCGTGCACCACTACGGGCGGCGCGAGACCATCGTGGAGCAGGGGGCGCCGGCGGACCAGGTACACCTTCTTGCCGAGGGCTCGGCGGAGTTGGTACGGCGGGAGCAGGAGAAGGAGACGATCCTGGTGGTGCTGTCTCCCGGCGAGTTCATTATGGGCCCCGTGGAGGATGCGACAGCTGGGTCCCTCGTGTGTGCTCGGGCGCTGGATGAGTGCGCCGTGTGCACGATAGGTCAGAGGGAGTTGGAGGCGATCATCCAGATGTACCCCATGCTGGCCTGGCGCCTCCTCACCTGGTCGAGCCGGAACACGGAGCAGGCCTACTCGCGCATTCAATCGCTCGCCTCTTGCGAGGTGACCGATAAGCTCCTGGCCTTGATCCGGCACCTGGCGGGCCGGCATGGCGTGCCGACGGCGGATGGCCTTGAGATCACGTTGCGACTGACCCATCACGACCTGGCGGCGCTCATCGGGAGTTGCCGCGAGGCAGTCTCCCGTGGCCTGAAAGCCCTGCGCGACCGCGGGGTGATCGCAGTCAATGCGCGCTGCATCACCCTTCGCGAGTCTGGATGACCGGGGAATGGCGCGGGCTGCCGGTGCGCTCCTGATTGGAGGATGCGGTGATAGGCATCGTGACCGCTCGGGGGGATGAGGATCGTTGCAGCCGAGAGCTTCGCGAGGCGGCAGAGCGGCAAGGCGGGGGCCAATACATCGATCCGCTCTCGCTCATCATCGAGGTGGAGGGGAGCGCGCGCCTTCTGACCAGTGGCACCCCGTTTGAAGGCTTCGACGCGGTTATCCTGAGAGGCCTCAACCGCGACGGCGATATCGACATGCAGTTCGAGGTGTTCGAGCTGTTGGAGACGCTCGGTATCCCCGTCCTCAATCCGGCATCGGCGCTCTCCGCCGCAGAGAGTAAGCCGGTAACCCTCTTCCGACTCCATCGGGCCGGCCTCCCTATTCCTCGGACCCTGGTGACGCAGCGTGTGGAGACGGCGCTGGAACAAGTGCGCGCGTTGGGCACGGCCGTCATCAAGCCGCTCTTTGGCGCACTGGGGATCGGGGTCGAGCGTGTCACCTGGTCGGACGCGCCCGAGCGCGTCCAGGCGAGCCTGGATCAGTGGCGCGCCATCTGTGTCCAGGAGTACGTGCCATGCGATGGCCGTGACATACGTGTCTTCGTGGTTGGTGGCGAAGTCCTTGGCGCGGTGATGCGCATCGCTCAGGGCACCGAGTGGCGCACCAACGTCCACCAGGGGGGGCGTGTGCGTTCCCTACGAGCTGAGCGCCTATGAACGCGAATTGTGCCTTCGGGCGGCGTCGGTGATCGGCCTCGAGTACACCGGCATCGATCTTCTCCCCGGCCCCGACGGCCCCGTTCTTCTGGAGGTGAACGGCGCGCCGCAATGGCACGGCCTGGCGGCGGCGACCGGCATCGACGTGGCGGGGGCCATCGTCGAGCATGCCCTGGCGCTGGCCAGGCGGCGCCATCCGAGGGCGTCCTCCTGAGCACGGTCTTTCCCGGGTAAGGCCGGCGCCGGCGCATGGCCGGATGCCACTCATCACCTCACTTCTGTGCAGCCCTGTGCTCCTCACTTCCTCCCGATTGCGCCCGCTTTGGCTTCTGATTCCACTCGTTCGGGGCATGGGCCCGGCGTGCCCGCGGGGCCGCCGCCGCGCGCCGGTGTGAATGGAATCACAGTGCCTGTTAGCCTCTCGGGCGAGGCGGGTAAGCAATCGGTGTGTGATGATGGGGCTCTATGCCCTTGCGAAGGGAGGTGAACAGAATGCCAGAGGGCGGAATGACTGTGCGCGAGGCGGGCCGCAAGGGTGGCGAGACCACGGCTCGTACTCATGGACATGAGTTCTACGAGGAGATCGGCAAGAAGGGTGGCAACGCCCGCAAGCGCGAGCTGGGCCATGAAGGCTATGAGGAGCTGGGCCAGAAGGGCGGGCAGCGCGTGCGCGAGCTGATCAATAAGGGCAAGATGCAGGAGAAGTGACCTCCTGGCTGTGGCGGTGCGTGCCTGGGCGCACCTGGGATGCGATGCATTGGCATCCGTCGTGCATGCGAGGTGTGCCAGCGGACGCACTGCCGATTGATCCGCGTGCGCCAGTCACAGGAATGGCGCGACGCATCCAGCGCTCCGGAGCCGTTCAGGCAGAGCCTGCGGCGACGGGCCGGGAACCGGGAGCGGAGATAGGGGCCGCTCCCGGCCTACCGGTACCATCCGGTCGCGGAGGGAGAGCGGCACGATGGCACGTCGTGATGAAGGCGATATGACCGTGCGCGAGGCGGGTCGCAAGGGCGGCGAGGCCACGGCCCGCACGCATGGGCACGAGTTCTATGAGGAGATTGGCCATAAAGGAGGCGAGATCGGCGGCCCCCGTGGGGGGCAACGCGTCCGCGAGTTGATTGAAAAGGGGAAGGAATTGGAGGAGCAGTAGGCCCCATCCGCCCACCGGACGGCTCTGCCGGTGACGGTCGGTATCCTCCGCCACGGCGGAGGCCACGACCGGCAAGGAAAGCCTTGAGCGAGTCATGGGAATCGGCGGCCGGGCGACTCTAACGACCCTGACAGCGGAGGGAGATCTGGGCATGAGCAGGACCGAAGGCGAAATGACCGTGCGTGAGGCCGGTAGAATCGGTGGCAACATCCGGAAAAAGGCGCTGGGCCGTCGGGGCTACGAGGAGCTGGGTCACAAAGGCGGGCAGCGCGTGCGCGAGCTGATCCGCAAGGGCAAGGAGGCCGAGCAGAAGGGTGGGTGATCGCCTCGGGTCCTTGCAGCGCGTAGCTCCCCTCTGCGCGCTGGCACCTCGCGGATGACCAGGGCTCTCGTTCCCGCGGGCCAGGCGGGGCGGCTTACGGCGCCTGGGCGGCAGGGCGAGAGGGGTTCGATCGGGCTTTCGATGGCTCATACCGTGGGGGCCCCCGGCTCGCGGATCCCGGCGGGCCCGACTGGAGGATAGCGAATGGCGAAGCAAGAAGAGGGCGGGATGACCGTGCGTGAAGCGGGCCGCAAGGGCGGCGAGACGACCGCAGAGCGCTATGGGCACGAGTTTTACGAGGAGATCGGTAAGAAGGGTGGCGAGCGTGGTGGCCCGCGCGTGCGCGAGCTGATCGAGAAGGGCAAGCGCCAGGAGAAATAAGGGGCAGGCCCCGCGGGATGCGCATGCTTTCCTCGATGAGCCGGGTTGTGTTCGCCATACAGAGAATGAGCGCGGTCGCCCATCCCGGGCGACCGCGCTCTATGATGCTCAGGCTGGTCTGGGTGCCCTAGATATCCAGCTCCTTCACGTCCTTCGCGTGGGCATCGAGGAACTCCTTACGGGGTCCCACTTTGTCCCCCATCAGAATGGTGAAGATCTCATCCGCCTTCACGGCATCCTCCAGGCGCACCTGAAGGATGGTGCGCGTGGCGGGATCCATCGTCGTGTCGCGGAGCTGGTCGGCGTTCATCTCGCCCAAACCCTTGTAGCGCTGGATGGAGACGTTCTTCGAGTCCGTCGCCTTCAGCTTCTGCTGCAGCTCCTCGTCGCTATAGGCGTAGTCTTCCTTCTTCCCGATGCGAATCTGGTATAGAGGCGGCTGCGCGATATAGACATGGCCCTGCTCGACAAGCGGCCCCATATAGCGGAACAGGAACGTGAGCAACAGCGTGCGAATATGCGCGCCATCCACGTCGGCATCGGTCATCAGGATGATGCGATGGTAGCGCAGCTTTGAGATGTCGAAGCGGCTGACATCGTGCCCCTTGCCGTTCCCATTCCCGTTGCCGTTGCCATTGCCGCGGCCATTGCTGTGACCGTTGCCGTTTTCCTCGTCGCCGTTCTCCTCTTGATCGCCATGCAGGTGAACGCTCTTGGAGATGCCGGTGCCGATGCTGGTAATGAGCGCGGCGATTGCATCGTTATCGAGCGCGCGATCCATGCGCGTCTTCTCGACATTGAGCACCTTGCCCCGCAGGGGCAAGATCGCCTGGTAACGGCGGTCGCGGCCCATCTTGGCAGAGCCGCCGGCCGAGTCACCCTCGACGATGAACAGCTCGCACTTCGAGGGATCCCTCTCCGTGCAGTCTGCCAGCTTGCCGGGGAGGGTGGAGCTCTCCAGGTAGTTCTGGCGCTTGATCATCTCGCTCGCCTTGCGCGCGGCCTCACGGGCGCGGAAGGCGGTCAGTGCCTTATCGATGATGCGCTTTGCCTCGCTGGGGTGCTCCTCCAGGTAGATCGAGAGACCCTCGCCAACGACAGAGTTCACAATCCCCTCAACCTCGGGGTTGTTCAGCTTGATCTTCGTCTGGCTCTCGAACTGGGGCTGCGTCACTTTCACCGATACCACGGCGGTGAGGCCCTCGCGAACGTCATCGCCGGAGAGATTCGGGTCTTTGTCCTTCAGCATCCCCGCCTTGCGCGCATACTGGTTGAGGACGCGCGTGATGGCCGTCTTGAACCCGGAGAGGTGCGTGCCGCCCTCCGTGGTGTTGATGTTGTTGGCGTACGAGAGGATGTTCTCCTGATAGGTGCTGTTGTACTGGAGCGCGATCTCGACTTCCACATCCTCGCGGGTGCGCATGAAGTAGACCGGCTTCTGGGGCACCACCGGCTCCTTATTGCGGTTCAGGTGCTCCACAAACTCGATGATCCCGCCCTTGTAGAGGAACTCCTCGTGTTGCCCGGTGCGCTCGTCGGTGAAGGTGATCTTCAGCCCCTTGTTCAGGAACGCGAGCTCGCGCAGGCGGGTGGTCAGCATATCTGCGCGGAACTCAATCTTCGTGAAGATCTGATAGTCGGGCTTGAAGCGGATGGTCGTGCCGGTTCGGTTGGTGGGGCCGACATCCTGCAGTGGGGTAACCGCCGGGCCGCGCTCGTAGCGCTGGCGCCAGATCCGACCCGACTGATGGATCTCGGCCTCGGTCCACTCCGAGAGCGCGTTCACGCATGAAAGCCCCACTCCATGCAGACCACCCGAGATCTTGTAGGCGCCACCGCCGAACTTGCCCCCCGCGTGCAGCTTGGTCATCGCCAATTCAAGGCCAGGCAGTCCGGTTCCCGAGTGGACACCGACCGGGATACCTCGGCCGTTATCGGTCACGCTCACGGAGGAATCAGGATGTACGGTGACATCAATCACCGTGCAGTGGCCGGCCAGGGCCTCGTCCACGCTATTGGCGACTAACTCCTCGACGAGATGGTGCAGGCCCTTGATGCCATTATCGCCGATGTACATGGCGGGCCGCCGGCGCACTGGCTCCAGGCCCTCCAGAACCTGCAGTTGGTCGGCGTTATAGTCGCTATCGACGTATCCAATCGGTGTGACTTGCTCTTCGGTACTTGCCATATCTGGTAGAATGCTCCCAAGCAATCAGCGCGGTATGATCCGAATGGGCTACAAGTGTGCGAACGTCAATCATACCTTTTCGTTTTCGTTTATATTATACCATAGAGCGGCCATCCAGGCAAGTCTGGCATAGGATTCGGCGGCGTGTCCGAGAGGGAAAAAGCAGGATATTTGCGCCACTTTCAACGGCTGTCTCCCGCCCTCCGGGCCTCCGGCGAAGCGTCGTCTCACTGGCGCTTGGTGGGTGCCCGGAGCGCCAGCGAAGGTTTCCACCTTGGGGGGGCTCCACACGCGGGGGGGGATCCGTGGCGGTGGGGAGATGCCGGCAGAGGCCGGCAGGCCGCGGCGGTTTGCCGCAGATACGCGGGTATTCCACCGGGGACGCCCGGTGGGCAGGCTGAGAAGGGCAGGCAGGGCTTCAGCTCAGGAGATTGTCGCTCCAGATGCTCTTCATGTCGGCCGCGTTGACGAGCGACTTCATCGCCTTGTTCTCGGTGGGGATGCCTGCCTCAGCGAGGGCCGCGACCGGAGTGAGACCGCCGACGACGGCGAGACCGATGCGGTCGGGGCCGACGGGCACATCGAGGAGTTGCTGCCCGGGCCGGCCCACGGCCAGGATGCCACGGATGCCACTGCGCTCGAAGTGCTTGAAGACACGCAACAGGTCCGGCAAGACGACAGCGGGCACCTCGCGGAAGCTCGCCAGGATCTTGCCGTGGCCTTCGGTGGCGGCGCTACGCACCTGGGTCATCTTGCCAGTGATGAAGATCTCCGCGGGATCGAGCGTGGTGCCGGAGTAGCTGATCAGCTCCGTGAAGCGCACGGCATGAAAGTCACTGATCTCCACCAGACCACCGAACTTGGATTCGACGGGCACGCGGTAGCGGAGGAGGACGCCGTTCAGGGTCACGGTGCACACGGTGCCGAAGCCGACATAACCTTCCGGAATGCGCAGATCCCCCAATCTGCCTCCCTGGTCGGCGATTGCGACTAGCTCGCTCATGCAATACCCGGCTCGGAAGACGGGTCGCATGATCTCAATGCACTCCTCAAAGCGGTCGCGAGGGAGCAACGAGGCGTTGACCAGCAGCTCGCCCTTTCCCGTCTCGACATCGAAGCTACTTCGATAGGCCAGGGTCTCGATTCTCGATTGCACAAACCCGAGCTTGTCCGAGACCAGAGCGTTCTGGAGCTCCTCGCGGCCCTTATCGGTGATTACCCGGCCAGGCTCGCCCAGGCAGACGGTGAGACCTCGCTCATCCATCAGACGCAGGTGATACCGGACGGCTCGCTCCGTGAGGTCGATGCCGTAGTTGGTCAGCTCGGCAGCGATGTTGCGGGCCCCGAGCGGTTCTGTGGCGTCCGCGAGAATGCGCAGGATCGCCAACCCCTTTCGCTCGACAGACTGATCCGCATACAGCCGCCTGAACATCTGAGTCCGCTCCTTTCGGGTAGTGGGAAAGCTTTGCCTACTGGCGCTGTGATTATACTCTATCTTGGCGAGCGTTTCAAGCACCTTATTGCCTTGCCACTGGGATTCCGAGATAAGGAGAAGGCTGCCCGCACGCGCGGAGCTCGAAGCTCCGCGCTGCTTTCCGGCAAAGCCCCTGCGGGGCTTCTCCTCCCAGCCACCGTCGTTTTGAGGCATCCGGGTGTATGGCCCAATCCAGCCCGGCAGGGCTTCGCTCGCAAGCAGCGCGGTGATTTATCGCCGCGCGCCGGGTTGCGTGCTGCCTCCGAGGCTTCGGATTCCTTATCTCGGAATCCCAGGCCTTACCAGCCAAGCGTTGACGTAAGGGCAGCCGCTATGATAGGATCCAATAGCGGCCCCGCGGCACTCTGCCGACCGCCGGCTCGCACTCGTGGGGGCGTGCGCCTCAACCAGGACGGTCGTCCGGGCGCTCCCGCGATGGGCACTCTCCTGGCGATGTGCTCGGTGGCCCTGCCTGTCTCCTAGGAAGGAAGCTGGATGCCCGATAAGCACCCTGTGTCTGAGCCACGGCGTGTTTTTCCACACTCTAGGCTTGCCCCGGGCGTGTCGCGGTGCCGGTCGCTGGCCTTCCTGGCCTGCCTGGCGCTTCTTATCGCGGGCGTGCCGTGCGCGGCGCAGGGCCGCATCGAGCCCGGCCTCGCCTGGTGCGGTGGCGTCGTCAATCCAGCCGACTACGCGGCCTGTCGGGCCACGGGGTTTGACGCGGTGCGCATCGACGTTCCCTGGCGGACGGTCCACTCCTGGGAGGCAACCGACGCTCTGGTAGAGCAGGCGTGCGCGGCTGGCCTGCGCGTGATCGTGGCCTTGCCGTTGGCATCCCCCCCAGCGAGCTTTGGGCCTGTAGACCCCCTGAACGCGACCTATCTGGCTCAAATGCGGCAGTGGGTGCAGGACGTCATTGAGCACTACCGCGATAACCCGGGGGTGCTCGCCTGGATGGTCGCGGATGAGCCAGAGACGGTGCTCCACCTCACCGATGCAGGCTTCCAGGCGTTCCTGCAGGGACGCTATGGTGACCTGAAGACGCTCAACGACGCATGGGGCTCGCGCTACCGTCGCTTTTCCGACTTCACCGCGAGGGGGGCGTTGCTCCTCGCGCAGCCGCGCGCCCTGGGGGTGTCTCGATCTGCCATCGACCTGGCGCTCTACCGGCGGCAGGCATTCACAGACCTGCTCAGCCTGTGGGCGCGCGCCATTCGCGCCGCCGACCGGCAGCGGCCGCTCCTCACAGGAGCGATGGGCTATTACCGCTGCCTGATTTCGGCGCCGGATGAGTATGACGCGGTCGTCGCCCGGATGGGCGACGGCACTCTCCCTGGCCAGAGGGGTCCGGAGGCAGTGGCTATCGCGCGCCGCGGCGGGCGCGTGGCGGCAATCGCCTCGCTGCCCCCTGGCAATCTGCTGGCCGCGTTTGGGGATGCCCTCCTCCAGGGCGCCACCGGAATCGCGGTCGAGGAGTGGCGGCTGATCCGGAACAACGCCACGGTGCGCCAAGGGCTCGCATCGGCGCTTGCCTCCTGGCGGCGCGGCGGCTGCGTCACCGCGGTTCCACAGCCAACCACCGCGATCCTCTACGAGCCGTTTGGCGAGAACCCCCAGCACCCCTCGCCGCTCTTCACGGGCTACCTCGCTGGCGCCGATATGGGCGAGTTGGTGCCGCTCTTCACCGCGCTGCGTCGGGGCACGCGCTACGGGCAGGTGGCCTATCTGTCGCAGAATGACCTGACGCCGGAGCGCCTGTCACGCTATCGACTTCTCCTCTGCCCGGCGGCGCTCTCGCTCACCAGCGAAAATGTGCAGGCGCTCTTCCGCTTCGCGGATGGCGGCGGTATCATCGTCGCGGACGCGGGGTTCGGGTGCTACGAGGCCGGCGGCGAGATCCACTCCTGGTCGGTGGAGCTGGCTACTCTCCTGGGGGTTCGCGCGCTGTGGCCGGCGATGCATGGGGGAGGCCGGCTCCGCGTTTACGACAAGGTCTCGCTCTTCCCATCGATTCCGGCCGGCGCCACGACTTCGCCCGCGGCCCGGCCCGCCTTCTCGGATCTGATGGCGATGATCCAACCCTTGCCGGAGAGCACCGTCTTCGCGGCGGCGCTCGACCGCACGCTCCCGGACCGCAAGCTGTTTGGCGGGATCGTTATGCGCACCGTGGGCAAAGGGTGGGTGGTCTACGCATCGATGAAGCTATGGCACCGCTGGCCAACCGCGGACCCCCTCTATGGGGCGTTCCATCACGAGCTGCTTTCGCGCGAGCCGGCGGTCACCTTGAAGGCGGCGCCGTTGCTCGCCGGCGATGTGCAGGTGGCGGCGTTCGAGCGGGGCCTGGCGCTGCGCAACAGCGCGAGAAAGGCCGCCGATGCGGAGCTGGAGTTGCCTTCCGGATCCCTCTACGCCGGCCCTTGCCTGAACATCTGCTGGCCGGATACAAAGAGCGAGAAGCTGACTCTTCGCACGGGCCTGGCGCCCGGCAGTCTGGGCCTCTATGAGAGAACGCCGATCCGCTGCACCACGCCACTTGGCGCCGTAACCATCGCCGTTGAGGAGTATGGCCCGAAGGGGATGCGGATCGCCATCTGCGGCGGAAGGCCCAATATCCGCTTCGACCAGCGGGGCGCTGTCTCAATGACGCCCACATTTCCCCAGAAGGCGCGAATTGTCATCAGCGACGGCCGCTATCGTATCCGCCCGGGCACGCGGCACCTCCTACGCGCGAAGGACCTTGCCAGCGGCGCCGTGTCCCAGTACCAGGTGGTCGTGGGCGCTGACGCGAAGATCGAGATCGAGAAGGAGTTCTACTCCGATTCCCTCACCCTCACGCCCCTCAGGCCGGCCGAGGAGAGGCCATCGGCCTCTCCCAGCCACTGATCACGCGGGCGGTTACGGCAAGAGGCCCTCAGAGGCCGCCCAAACGAGCATGGCAACAGCGGAAAGGCAGAAGAGGAGCGTATAGCGGACGACTGGCGCGTGTGGCGCGGCGGCTGCCCGCGCTTCGGAGCGCCCGCGGAGGCGATGCCCGGCGCGCGTGCCGACATGGAAGCTGACGGTCACCGCGATCACCGGGAGGAGAAACCCGAGGTGGTACTGCCGTCCCGCGTCGGCGAGGCGCGCGTAGAGGCGCATGGCCGCCTGCACCGCTTCCCCGCTCCAGGCGGCGCCCCCCGCTGATCCGAGCAGGACGCCTGTAGTAACTGCCGCCAGCACTGCCGCGATTGCTCCCCAAATGACCGGTGATCTCAACCTCACGTCTCTCCCTCCACTCCATCTATGGACAAAGGCGACACCGTGACGTGTTGCCGCTGGATGGGGCCCCGCGAGGAGCAGGGCTCTCGGTCTGTCGTGGAATGCGCCTTCGGTGCGTTGTTGGCGCCGGCATCCCCGGAAGCCCGTGAATTCAGGCGCTGCGCGACCCAGGTAGGTGCTTCCAGGGTGGTGCCGAGCGCATTATACCATTCAACTGTTTTGCGTGTAAAGGAATTGACACCTCCGAGCGAGGCATGCGGATGGTCCGATCCCAACCCCGAGAGGGGTCGTACAACCCAGAGAGCTCGCACTCTCCATCCGCGCCAGGAGGGAGGGCATCCAGGGCGAACTAAGGGAGACAAGCGGTTGCCGTGCGCGCGCGTGCCGGCGCCGCAGATAGGGATTCTGATCCGGGAAGAGAGGATGCCGATGAAGTTCGGATTGATCCACTACAACGCACCGGGAGCCAACCTGGAGGAGTTTCTCCGCTATGCCGTCGATACCGGCTTCGACTGCACGGAGCTACAGTGCCGCGATGTGTGGCCGGAGGGTGAAGAGCACCCCGAGCGCCGCGCAGAGGAGGTCCGCGCCCTGGCCGAACGTCTCGGGATTGCCATCTCGGCGTTTTCCGCGGGGAATGACTTTGTCGTGCTGGAAGAGGACGTCGTTGCGGCGCAGGTAGCCCGCATGAAGCGGATCTGTGACCTGGCGGAGATCTTGGGCACCAAAGTGATCCGCACCGAGGGCGGTCAGCCGAAGGAAAGCGTTCCCGAGGATCGCTGGGTGGATGCGATGGCCGGCTGCTTCCGGCGCTGCCTGGAGTTCGCCGAGCCGAGGGGGATCCGCTTCGCCGTCGATAACCACGGCTACGTCACCAACGCCCCAGGCATTCTCCCCGCGCTCTTCGAGGCCGTGCCCTCGCCGAGTGTCGGCACAAACCTCGATACGATGAACTATCGCTGGTGGGGCAACTCGGTTGAGGAGTGCGACCGCCTCTATGAGCAAGTGGCCAGCAAGACGTTCCACACCCACCTGAAGGATGGCACCGGCTCGCGCAAGGAGTACGTGGGGGCGGCGCTTGGCGAGGGCGAGATTCACCTCGATCACGCCGTGCGCACGCTCAAGGCGGCTGGTTACCAGGGACCGTGGATCGCCGAGTACGAGGGGCGCACTGATTCCGCCGAAGGCTACCGCAAGTGCCTGGAGTGGATGAAGGCACACATCGACTAACCGCGGATCACGAGCTGGGGAGCAGGGCAGCGCCTGTGCCGTGCTCCCCGGCCACTCGCTTTCGGGCCGTGGCGGCCGGACCTACATCCTTGCTACCGCGCACGCCGGCTGTCGCCGGATCGGTAGGGTCCGATGACCTCCCAATCGAATGAGCTGGACTTCCACTTCAACGAGATCGCCACATAGAACTCTGGGCGCTGCGCATACTCCACCTGGATGTCGTAGGCACCGCGTTGCATCCGGTGGGGGCGTGTCTCCGGGCGCGTCGACGAAACCCGCCAGGCGTCGATCACCTTCACCAGTGGGCCACCCGGCCTGTAACGCAGGTAGAGACGGCCGCCATCATCCAGGGGATCGAACTTGAAGGTGTAGACATCATCCTTGGGCACGAAGAGCTGCCCTATCCAGCGCGCGCTCCAATAGACGTTGTTGATCCCGGGAAGTGGGTTGAGGAGCTTCGACCAATCGCCCCACTCTCCCGCGGGGTTCCAGTTGAAGTCGATCCGTTTGTCTTTGCGCTTCGCGACCAGGCGCGTGAAAGTAGCGCCCTCTGGGATTGGCGTATTCAGGTAGCTCTCGGGATTTGCGTGATCCACGGTCTGATCCGGGTCGTCGTAGTAGTAGCCCATGATGCCGTCTGGATAGAAGCCTCGCCCGAGGACCTCCTCATCCCACTCCTCCAGGCCGGGAACCGCCTTCGTGTAGCGCGGCAGGCCAGGTTTGGCCGCCTTACCCCCTGATTTCCCGGGAAGCTCGCCCCCACCGCCGCGCGCGCCGGATCCGGAGCCTGGGTGCGTGCCGGCGCCCGATCCTTTGCCGGTTCCCGTGCCCGGGCCGGTGCCGCTGCCGCCCGCTCCCTTGCCAGCCCCCGCGCCTGCGCCGATGCCGCCACTGCCAGCGCCCCGGCCTGGCCAGATGCCCGCGCCGTCTTCGCCCCCGTCGCCGCCTCCAGAGCCGGTGCCGCGGCGCGCCATCTGAATGCCGTGACCTGGGCCGCCCGGACCGCCTCCCTTGCCGCCGCCTCCAGCGGGATTGCCCCCCGCGGGCGTGCCGCCGGGATCGCCAAAGGGGATCCCTTCCAGGCCGGGCCGGGCCTTGGCGATCCCTCGACCGGAGCCGGTGCCGAGGCCGCTGCCGGATCCATCGCCGGCGCCTCGCCGGCCCCCGGTTCCGGGAAGCTCGGCGGAAGCCTGGCGCCCTGAACCAGGTCCTGACGCGCCCACTCCCGAGCCGCTGGCCGCGCCGATCCCCGCGCCCGGCCGGCGCCGCGTGACCGCCAGGTCGTGCGCGCCGGCGGCCACCCCGATCCCCCGGCCCCGCGAGTAGCCCAGGCCGCCGCCGATGCCGGCGCCCGCGCCGCCTCCCTGGCCAGGGCCAACCCCTGGCCGCGGCGATACAGGGACCTCATCCGCTTCGCGCGTAGACGGCCCGGTCGCCAGGACACTTGCGGTGCCCCCGCCGCCACCGATGCGCGGGGTGGCCTTGGGCAGGCGCATCCCGCCCGCCCCGAAGCGGAAGGTGACCGTTTCAGGCGCTCGTGCTGCACGGCTCCCACCGCCGGGATCGTCGCCTGATCCGGGCGTGGGCGCACCCCCGCCAACCTGGCGCGATACCAATCCGGGTTCAGGCTCTCCCGCGGCATCGCGCCGGCCGATGGGGAGACCGAGTGGCAGGGGCTCACGCGCGGCACGGCCTGTGCCGCCGGGCAGCGCCTGCGTCTCACCGAGCGGGTCGCCTGGGAAGGAGACCTCCGGGCGCGCGCGCGATAGCCGACGCGGGCCGGCCATGCCTCCTCCGGGAGCCTCCTCCTGGCGGTTACTTCCCGGGCCCGCCGGCGTGCCGGATCCGGGCGGGTTCGGGCGCGGTCTCCACTCTGGGAACTCCGCTTCCGGGAGAGCACGACGCGCCATCTGGACGGCGCGGGGACCCTCTGGCGCGGGTGCTGGTTCTGCAGCGCGCGAGACCGTCTCAGAAAGCGCGTCCTGCTTGCGCGCGGCTGGCGCGGACGGCTTGGGACGTGGCGACGTGCGGGTGGCAATCGGTGTTTTCGACACGCGCCGCGCGGGAGACGCTGGACGTGGCAGTGCCGAGCGGCTGGGGCGCGGCGGTTTGTCGGAAGCCAGAGTCGTTTTGGCAGGCGCTGGCTTTGGAGCCGGCGCCTTCTCTGGCTGGATGACGGCTACCTCGATCACGCGTGCGCTCGGTGGCTTACGGGGCGGTCCTTGCAGGTGAGCGACCGCCGCGAACCCGAATGTGTGTAGCACCAGCGATCCGAGTAGGAAGGGACCGATGGAGACGCCATCTCGGACCATGGTCATTCACTCCCCGCGGGGTGCCCACGATGCTGGCAACCGGCAGCTTCACCTCCGCTCGTCAGCCGGAGGCGCCTCCACAATCGGCTCGGTTGCCAGGGCGATGTGGGTAAAACCGGCCAGTTTCACCTCGTCGAGCACCATCATGATCTTCCCGTAGGGCACATGCTGATCGCCCTTGATGATCACCCGATCCTCCGTGCTCTTGGAGGCGCGCATGCGCAGGCGGGCGCGAAGCTGGTTGGGCGTGGTCTGGCGCCCATCGAAGTAGAGCTTCTGATCGCCCGCAATCGCTATGCTGATATCCTGCTGCTTTTCCGGGGCGGCTTCCGTGGTAGCTGCCTTGGGTAGCTTCATGTTCAGTCCCGCCTCCTTGACAAAGGCGGTGGTGACCATGAAGATGATCAGGAGTACGAGGGAGATATCTACGAGCGGGATGATGTTGATCTCCGCCATCATCTTCCCATCGTTGTTAGGCACCCGCATCGATCGTCTCCCGCTGCATGATGTAAGGGGTCAGGTCGGAGGCATGCGAGCCGACTAAGAGGGTCAGGTCGTTCACCTTGCCGACGAAGATGTTGTAGGCGATCACCGCAGGGATGGCAACGCCCAATCCGAACGCGGTCGCGATGAGCGCTTCGGCGATGCCTCCTGCCACGACCGAGGGGCCGCCGAAGCCTTGCTGGGCGATCTTGTTGAACGCTCGCAGAATGCCAAGCACCGTACCGAACAGCCCGATGAAGGGCGCGGTGCTTCCGACAGTGGCCAGGATGCCCAGGTAACGGCTGAAGCCCGCTGTTTGCAAGGCGAGGGCCTGCGCGATCCCCTCCTTCACTTGTTCGGCGCCGAACTCGCTTCGCTCCGCCCCCGCGCGCAGAACTGGCGCCACGGGCGCGGGGTTTGCCTCCAGGTCCTGCAACACCTCATCGCGCGTGCCGTTGCGCACGCCCTCACGAAGCCGGGGATACTCCTCCTCTTCGATGCGGCGCAGCCGGCGCAGCGTGTAGGTGCGCTCCAGGATCACCGCCACCGAAAGGATCGAGTAGACCACGAGCGGCAACATGTAGACGAGGACCAGTGGCCCGCCCTCGCTGAGGACACCCAGGTTGAACATCGTCTTGAGGCAACCTTCCTTATGGGTCAAGCGCCGCCAGGCGGGCACGTGCTTGTTCTGCCGCCTGGCTCTGCGGGTATTGCTCGATCAGGGCGCGGTAAACCGCTATCGCCCGCGTCTTCTCCTTGGCGTTCTCATACGCCTGTCCGGCCTGATACTGTGCCTTCGGGGCCCACTCGCTCTGCGGGTAGAGCACGGCGACCTTCAGGAACTCGGTGGCCGCGTCGGCGTGTTTCCCCTGCGCCTGGAGGGCTTCCCCCTTGCGCAGTTGCAGCTCGGCGGCGGCATCGCCTTGCGCCGCTTTCAGGCCCTCATCAGCGAGGTCAGCGGCCGCGGCCGCCTCGCCGGTTGCCAGCAGGCAGCGCACCAGGCCCAGCCTCACCTGCGCCGCGAGCGGTCCGTCGGGATCGGACTGCAGGGCGCGCTCGAAGCAAGGACGCGCCTCGCGCCATTGCTCCACCTTCGCGTGAGAATCGCCCGCCCAGAAAGAGGCCTCCGCCCGCTCCTTCGTGCCCGGGGCCAAGCCGGCGGCCCGGTCGAACGCGGCGGCCGCTCCCGGATAGTCGGGCGTGTAGTAGAGCGCCGCGCCGAGGCGCATGGCGATCTGATAGCCCAACTCGCCCTCCGGCTTCTGCGCCTCCGCGCGCTGGTAGCGTTGCACGGCGGCCGGATACTCCTTCCTGGCGAAGTACTGCTCGCCCGCCAGGAAGAGCGCCTCTGCGGCATAGCGGCCTTCCGGGTAGTCGGCAGCCAGGCGCTCGAACTCCGCGGCGGCGCGATCATGCTCTTTCAGCTCCGCGTAGTTCCAGGCGAGATCATACCGCGCCCGCTCGGCGAAAGGCCCCTTCTCAGCGGCGAGCTCCAGAGCGGGGATCGCCTCCCGGTAGGCCTTGTTTTGCGTCAGCGCATAGCCTAGGTAATAGGCGATCCGGGGCACCATCGGCGATTCCGGCAGCGCCCGCGCCTTTTCCAACGCCCTCTGCCAGCGCTGCGCGGCCGTTCGGTAATCCTTCTGGGAATGCGACGCCCAGGCGAGGGCGTAGAGCGCCGAAACCGTTTCCGTCGGCCCCGGGTTAGACGCCAGAGCCTTGTTCGCGGCCTCCTCCGCCTCGGCGTACTGGCCGGCCATCGTCGCGGCCTCGGCCAGGGTCAGGAATGCTGGCACCCGAATCGGCCCTTGGGGATTGCGATCCGTAAGACGGCGCGCCGCCCGCGCCGCCTCCGGGTACTGCTTCAGATCGAGGTGGGCCCACGCCAGCTCCAGGAGTGCCTGCTCTACCAGCTTCCCCTTGGGATGCTGCTCGAGGAGCTGGGTGTACGCCTTGACGGCGCCGGCCGCGTCGCGCGTCTGAAGGCATGCCGCTCCAAGCAGATAAAGCGCCTGCTCGGCTGCCTCAGGCGACGGCTTTCCGGCGAGCACGCGCTCAGCGAGCGCCGCCGCCTCCGCATAGCGCTCCGCGGCAAACTCCTTTTGGGCCAGCTGGACCTGGGCATCGGCCGCGATGCTGCCGGGCGGCAGCTTTCCGACCTCGCGCAGGAGCTGACTCGTCTCCTCGCCACCGGGCCCGGCCTGCCTTAGCAGGTCGGCGATGGCGGCCTGGGCTTCGCGCGCGGTGTCGGTGTTGGGGTGCGCCTCCAACACGGCGCGGTAGGCGGCAGCGGCGTCGCCCGGGCGGCCGGCATCGGCGTGGCAATCCCCGATGCGCAGCCGGGCGCGCGCGGCGAAGGCGCCCTTCGGGAAGCGCGTCAGGAGCGCCGTGTAGCGCGCGATCGCTTCGTCCGGCCTGCCGGCGGCGCGCAGCGTGTTCCCGGTCCAGTAGAGCGCTTCCTCGGCCAGATCGGCGTGCCTACTCTCAGCCACGCGCTCGTAGGCCTCCAGCGCCGCGGGGTACTCCTTCAGGCCATAGCGCGCGCCGGCGGCCAGGAGGTCGGTCTCCGCGCGCTCGCGGCTCGCCGTCTCCGAGAGGGTGGCGCACTCCGCGGTGGCGGCCAGCACTGCACGATAATCCTTTGCGTCCAGCGCGGCGTAGGCGCTTCCGAGCATCGCGGCCAGGCGGAGGGCTGGGTCGCGCGTGCTCACGCCGGCATACGCCTCTCGTGCCTCGCGGTGGCGGCCCAGGGCGCGCAAGGCGTCGCCCAGGCGCACGCGCGACTCGTCGATCGCTTCGAATTGCGGGTAGCGCTCCAGGATCACGCGGAGCGCGGCGATGGCCGCCTGGGGATCACCACGTTCCGCCGCGCAAGCGCCGATCGAGAGGTAGGCGTAGGGAACGTGCTTGTGCGTTGGGTGCTTCTGCACCAGGGAGCGATAGGCCGCCTCCGCCTGCGGGTAGCGCCTGCGCTGGTACTCCGCCTCGCCCAGCCAGTAGCGGGCCTGCGCCAGGGCTTCCGGGTCCTTGCTCGTCTCGATCTGGCGGGTGAAAGTAGCTGCCGCTTTGTCAAGCTGCTCCAGCCGGAGGTAGCACTGACCCAGGGAGAAGAGGGCGCCATCCGCCTGCGGATCTTTCGGATAGGTGCGAAGTGCGGCCTCGTAGGCAGCGGCTGCTTTGACCCAGTCGCCACTCCCCCGGTAGCAATGTGCCAGCAGATAGGACGCCGTGGCGGCGCCCGCGTGCTTCGGATGGCTCTTGAGGAACTTCTCGAACTCGGGTACGGCGAGCGAGTAGAGCTTGCGCTCGTAGAGACCTTTGGCGAAATCGAGTTGCTGCTTGGGGTCGACCGCCCCGAGCGCTGGCAAGAGGGAGAGCGCCGCGAGCACGGCGGCCAGAGCCCAAACACGCCGTGCTGTTCCCCCGCGGGCCGATGGGGCCACCACCGATGGGCGCGAGGGCAGCAATGGCGTGCCCGGCTGCCTGTTGAAGACGCGGAACAAAAGCATCCAGGCGTGCCGCTGCCTCCGAGAGGTGTTGCCCGGGAGTGTGGCGCACTCCCCGAAGCGCCTCGCAGAGCGACCGCGCCCCTGCGGCTTATCCGCGACACGAAGTATCATGCCCGTCCCCACTCCCGTTGGCGAGTTCGCCTCACTTCCCGCCGGGAACCGGATGCAATGAGTCCCGCTGGTCATGCGAGCCCATGGTTCCAAGGAGAACCGGCCGAACCCAGGGCGCGTCGCTCCCACCGCAGCAGAGGCGGCCAGGCTGGCCCTGGTGGGCGAACACGCGCGTCGCTTGTTTAGACTCGGCCAGCCAGGGTTTGTTTCAGCGGCGCGCCTGGGGGCGGGATGAGCTTACTTGGCAGGAGACTGGCCACAGAGATGGGCATAGAGCCGGGCTACCTTCTCCACATAGCGCTGTGTTTCGCGGTAGGGGGGCACGCCTCCATACTTGCGAACGGCGCCTGCGCCGGCGTTGTAGCTCGCCAGGGCCAGCTTGAGCTGCTCCCAGAAGGGCTTGTCGGCGTGCTGTTTCAGGTGGCTGCGAAGGAGCTTGACAGCGCCGTAGATGTTCTCCACCGGATCGTAAGCGTCGCGCACGCCCAGGCCGGCCGCCGTGCCGGGCATGAGCTGGCCCAGGCCCATCGCGCCCTTATGCGATGTCGCGGTCGGTTTGAACCCGGACTCGACGGCGATCACGGCGACGACGAGGCGCGCGTCAATCCCGAAGTGCGCGCTGTAGGCGAGGATACTCCGCGCGATGGCCTCTTGTTGCGCGTCCGAGAGCCGCGGGTTGAAGTAGCGGATGGCACGCTTGTAGGCGTCCAGGTAGCCGGACCATCCCCGGCTGGTCATCGCCTGCGTCTGCTGATTCGGGCGCGTCTTGGAAGCGGGAGGCCGCGAGGCCGTGGCGGGCTCCTTCCAGCGTGGTGGCGGTGGCGCTGAGACAGGGGATGCCGCCGGCGCAGGAGAGGGCTGCGGTGGCCCGGCAGTCTCACCTGGCGGTTGGGTGGCAGGTGATGGCTGCGAGGGGGATGTGGTGTTCTGGGCGGGAGAGGGAACGGTCTGGGTTGAATCGGGGCGTGGCTGGGGCTTCGGGGCGTGCGCCTTCTCCCATGCGGTAGCGATGCTCTCATCGACCATGGCGATCAGCTCGAGGACGGAAGCATCGGCTGCTGCCGCGCGCCCGATCACGCGCACCCGGCTGCCAACGATAAACACCGGGTAGTCGACGGGCGAGGTGATCTGGTATCCGGGTGCATCGTCGGACTCGGCGCGAAGAATCCAGGTAACCGTCTGCGCCGATACCATTCTCCCCTGGATGAGTCCGCGCACCTCGACGACGTTCGCGGCGTTGCCAAGCTGCTGCTTTGAAACAAGATAGGCGCGCAGATACTCCTCGGGCGCGGCGGCCGCCGCCGGGCTAGCGGGCGCGGCAAGCAGGAGGCAGCCCATCGCCAGCATCGCCCAGAGCACTTTCTGGGTGGCGCGCGTGTCTCGATAGAGCCTGTTCCGGCGTATGCGCATCGTTACTCCCTCTGTCAGACACCGCACGTGCCATTTGGCGTGCGCCTCCATTATAGCATACCCGGCCCCATGTGGCTATAATCCCTGGCCCGGCCCCCGCTAACTGGGAGGTACCCCCAGGGCGCAGAGACGGCCTGCGATCTCGTACGAGGTCATCGGCGTGCTCAGGAGACAGACGCCCTCCTGAGACGCCACTTCCAGAAGATCATCCTGCGGCTCGCGATTGCCGGCGAGGATGACCGCCGTGAAGTCCTTGAGACTGGCGACCGCGGCGACGTTCCGATGCGCCTGGATGGTAATCCAGATGTTCGCTTCGCGGCCGTTCGCGAGCACATCACTGAGCAGGTCCGAGACGTAACCGCCGGTGACCTCACGATCCTGGACCGGGGTGAGGGCACGCAGTCCGAGTTCATCGATTACCTGGCTGAGGCGCATTTACTCCCCTCCCTCCGACACGAGCGGGTGCAGGTCGATCTCCACTTCCAGACGCGTGCCGGAACCGGGTTTCGATTCGATGTGGAACCGGTCCGCACACTTCTGGATGTTGGGAAGACCCATGCCCGCGCCGAAGCCCATCACGCGGACCAACTCGCTCGCCGTCGAGAAACCGGGGCGTAGCGCCATCTCCACATCCTCAATCCCGGGGCCCCAATCGACCGCCTGGATGGTGATGCTCTCGGCGCCAATCCGGGCGGTGATGGCGCCGCCGATGGAGTGGATGATGATATTGGTCTCGGCTTCATACGTGGCGATGGCCGCGCGGCGAGCTACCTTGATATCGATGCCGCGCTCCTTGAGAGCCGCCTTGATCCGGGCCGAGGCAATCCCCGCATTATCGAAGTCGCCTGCGTTCACGGGGAACTCCATGGTCACCTCCTGGCCCTGGGTGATCGGAGTGCCGGCGCGTTGGAGCAGCGCGATCTCCCGCCGGGCGGCCTCTTCGGCGATGTGGTTCAGCCCCTCCATCAGGCGCACCACAATATCCGCCTGGGTCAGAATCCCGCACAGACATCCTCCCGCGTCGAGCACGGGGATCCGACCGAAACGATAGCGCCGGAAGTACTCCACCGCCCGGTGCAACGGCATGTTGTCCTGGATGGTGACGACGTTGGTCGTCATCCAATCTCCGACGCGCTCCTCGATATGCCCGTGATCGAGGGCAGAGATGATATCTTCCAGGCTAACGATCCCCACGAGACGCCCATCTTCCAGCACGGGCGTGCCAGAGATTCGGCGCTCGCGCAAGATGGCCTGCACCTCGCGCAAGCTGTTGTCGGGGGTGACGGTGACCACGTCGCGCGACATGGCGTCACGCACCTTGAGCGTGTAAATGAGCTCATGGGCAACGGAAAAGCCATTTGTGTGGTTGATGACGCTCATGGCTTCGCCAGCGCCGCGAGGCGCACGCACGACTCGAAGAGGGGCAGCGAGGTCGTGTAGAGAGGGATGCCGTGGGCTTGCGCCAACCCGATGATCTCCTGAGTGGGGTGCTTGCCACGCACCAGGAAGACTGCCAGCGCCCCCACCACCTGCGCGGTGCGGATCACTTGGGGGCTCACCAGGCCGGTGAGGATGACGAACTGCTCCTTGCCCGTGGCGAGGATATCGCTCAGGAGGTCTGCCGCTGCGGCGCTATCCACTTCAATGTCGGGATCTTCCGCGCGCACCACCTCTTCTGCCTCAAGTGCCTGCGCGACTTCGCGTAGCAACATAGTCTACCTCCGAACATGGCCGCACTATTATAGCACAAGATCGGCGCGGGCGGAACGGGCAGGTGCGTGATGCTACGGAACAGTGAAGGTGGATGAAAGGGAGACCGTCAGGATCCGCGCGGATGCGCGAGAGAGCGCGGCGCGGGGACGGTGCTCGGCACGGCAACACCGGGCGTTCCCGTCCCGCACTCCGGCTTGCGACCCAAACGCGAGCAGCAGTGGCGAGGGAATGGGTGGAGAACACTTCGAAGCGGGGCTGTTGGCGTGCTCAATCTTTCTGGTTGCCAACAGCCCGCCCACCCGGCCAGGCTGCTCCGGGCCGAATGGATCGCTTAGGAAGGAAGAACCCGCCGGGGAATAGGGGGCGATTCTTCCGTCGCGTGCAAGAAGGAGTGAACCGCTTCCGGTAGGGTGTCGTAGATGTCGAATGCGCGGTGCAGTCGGGTGATCTCGAAGATGACACGGACCGGGCCTTGAAGCCCGGCGAGGCGCAGGTCGCCCGCGCTGGAGCGCGCCATCTTGAGCCCCGATACGAGGGCGGCCAGGCCAACCGAGTCGACAAAATCGACCCGGCTGAGATCGGCGACCACCCAGCTTTTCCCTTCCTCTACGAGAGTGGCCAGTCGCTGCCGGAAGGTGCCCGCGGTGCGCGCATCCAGGCGGCCCAGCGGCTCAATCACGGCTACTCCTGTCTCGTCACGCAACTCCACGATCATCCAGTCACCCCTTCCCGAGACGGCACACGGCATCGGTGGCGCGCGTTGGCCCCAGGTATCATCATCTCTTGCGCCGTGTTGCCGCCCAGAGTAGTATTCTCAGGTCATTCCATAGGCTCTTCGATGCGGCGTAGTAGGCATCTACCGCGAGCGTCTCCTCCAGGGGCAGGTCATCGCCCCCCTGGATTCGCCATAGGCCGGTGAAGCCTGCCGGAGCCTGGCCCACGTGCCGGAGCCAATCCTCCGACACGCTGGCTGCCTCCTCCTCCGTCATCGGTTTGATGCCGACCAGACTGATGTCTCCGCGCATCACGTTATAGAGGGCTGGAAGCCGAGAGACTCCCAACCGCTCCGCGAGCTTTCCCACTGCCCCGTGAGGGCTAAACCGGAGAAGCTGGACGGGGCGCATGCGTGGGGCGCCGGACGGCAATCTCTGGCCGGGAACCGGCGCGAGGCGCCATGTTCGTTCGATGGTGGGTTGGCGAGTCAACCGCGCGACGACGCCCAGCCCAAAAAAGATCGGCAGGCCACCGATGAGCGCGAGCGTGCTGATCCCGAGGTCCGCCGCTCGCGACCAGATCTGCCCCCCCGGCCGTCCCCGGATATGCGACAGGAGCACGTCGTCTTCGATGTAGGCGCTGGTGCCGCAATCAAATCGCACGACCCACCGCCCATAAGCGAGGCACCTCTCCAGCTCCAGGAGCCGACCGATGTAGGTGTGGGCGCCCACCACACTGTGCGCCACGCGCGCCTCCTCGTCGACAACGCTGTGCGGACCGACCCCAGTGTTGGGGCCGACGACGGCACCGCGGGCGATGCGGCAGTAGTCTCCGATCATCACCGGGGGCTGGATGTTTGCGTGGGGATGGATCCGGGTGTGATGCCCCAGCCGGATCCCAGGCGCCACCTCGCGCGCTGGCAGGTGCAGGCGTGAGTAGGAGCCGGACAGGATCTCCTGGTGAACCTGGTAATACTCGCTGAACGCCCCGATATCGCTCCACGGGCCCTCGTAGCAGTATGCGTAGAAGGGAAGCCCGCGTTCCAGCAGCTTTGGGAAAAGGTCGCGCGCGAAGTCAAAGAACTCGGCTTGCGGGATGAGATCGAGCACGGAGGGCTCCAGGACGTAAAACCCGGTGCTCACGAGATTCCCGCACGCCTCCTCGGGCCGGGGCTTCTCTTGAAACTGCAAGATACGGCCGTCGTCATCCACCCGAGCCACCCCGAAGCGGCCCACCATCTCCTGGGGCATCGGCTTGACGACCACCGTCACCGCGGCGTTGCACGCCTTGTGATAGGCCACCACGGCGGCCACGTCGATGTCCCAAAGGCTGTCGCCCACAAGGACCACGAAAGTGTCGTCGAAAAACCGCTGCACGCGCTTCACGGCGCCGGCGGTGCCGAGGAGGGTGCTCTCGAGTGAGTAGCTCAGATTGGCTCCCCATCGCCTGCCGTTGCCGAAGTGCTGCTCTACCAGATGGGGCAGGTGGTGGAGGTTCGCCTTGATCTCGGTGATGCCGGCGCGCACCAGCATCTCGATTGTGTGCTCCATCACCGGCTTGTTTGCCACGGGGAGCATCGGCTTTGGCGTGTCGCCCGAGCTCGGGCTCAGACGCGATCCGACCCCCGCCGCGAGGATCATCGCCGTCATCCTACCCCCTCCACGTCATCGGCGGTGCCCAGATGCTGATCCAGGCCCCCCAGCCCCAACAACCGGCGGATTGCAGGAGACCCAGGGTACACCCGAAACTCGTAACCGCGTGCCCGCGCCTCGTGCGCCAGGGAGGCCAGGCACCCCAGGCCGGCGCTATCAATGTAGGTGCAGGCTGTCAGATCCACGTAAACGTGGCCCGGGCGGCCAGGCGGCGATGTCGCGCCCGCGGATTGCATCGGTTCTGAAGCCTCTCCCGCGAGTGTCTGGAGCGCCAGTGCCTCGAATGCCCCTCGCTGATCCGCGCCAAACCGTCCGGCAACGCGGATGGCGCGCGGGCCAATGGCTCGAATCTCATCAGCGCCCTCTTCGGGCGGGCGTGGGGAGCGCGTCTGCCGCGTCAGAAGCCAGTAGCGCATCAGCCCGGGCGCCAGGTGGCGAAAGTCGCCGGCGTAGCGCCGCCATAGCCGCCTTGGCTCGTTGCCCAGACGCCACAGCCACTCGGCGCCGGCATGTTGCATCCAGACCGGCGCGCGGCGCGCGCTCCCGGCGATGAAGTCGAGGCTCGCGCCGATCCCGATCGCCACGGGTACCTCCAGCGAATGCCGGTGCCGGTAGATCCACTTCTCCTGCTTGGGGCTCCCGAAGGCGACCAGGAGCGCGTCGGGGCGTACCGCGTTGACGCGCCGGAGGATCGTGGCGTGATCCATGGACTCCAGGTCGGCCATCGGTGGGCTGTAGACGCCGCTGATGCGAAGCCCCGGAAACCGCTGGCAGAGGCGCTTGGCGGCGGCCCGCGCCACCTCGGGCCGGGCGCCCAGCAGGAAGAGCGAGCGCCCGCTGGCCGCGAAGCGCTCCGCGAGCGCGGGCACCAGGTCGGCCCCCGTCACGCGCTCGGGGATCGATCCGCCGAGCACTCGGGATGCCCACACGAGCGGCATTCCATCCGCCGTCGCCAGATCGACGTGGCGCAGGATGTGGAGCAGCTCCGGATCCGCCAGGGCGCGGGCGAGGAAGTCGCTATTCACCGTTGCGACCTGATGCACCCGGCCGCCGCGCGCGACGAACTCTTCGATCCGATCCAGCGCTTCTGCCTGGGTCACTTCATCGACGGGCACCCCCAGGACCACGGTCAGGCGGCGCATCGCCTCAGTAAGCTCCTCTCCCAAACAGCACGGCTGGAATTGTGCGCAACAGGAGACGGATATCGAGCCACAGCGATTCCTGCTCGATATACTCCACGTCCATCATCACCCAGCGCTCGAAATCGACATTGCTGCGCCCGCTCACCTGCCAGATGCACGTGATGCCCGGCTTCACATCGAGGCGCCGTCGATGCTCCGGGGTGTACTGCGCCACCTCGGAGGGGAGCGGCGGTCGTGGCCCGACCAGACTCATATGGCCCGCGAGGACGTTGAACAGCTGGGGCAGCTCGTCGATGCTCAGCTTCCGGATGATCCGTCCGACGCGGGTGACGCGAGGGTCATTCCGAATCTTGAAAACCGGGCCGCTTGCCTCGTTGAGCGCCTCCAGTTCGGCGCGTCGTGCCTCCGCGTCCACGTACATCGAGCGGAACTTGAGGAGCGGGAAGGTCTCCCCCCAACGCCCCACGCGCGTCTGAACAAACAAGACCGGCCCCGGGGAGTCCAGCTTGATCGCCAGCGCGGTGAGCAGCATGATGGGGAGAGTGATGATCACGGCCACCAGGCCCACGATCAGATCGAAAGCGCGCTTCAGGACACTCCGGCTGGCTTGCGAGAGGCCCCACGTGAAGAAGATGGTCCGCAGTACGAGCCGCCGGCGCAGGCCCCAGAGGCGCACATTGCGCGCCTCATAGTAGCGCAAGATACGCTCGTCGCCCTCCTCTGGCCCCAGCCGTTCCACCATCGCTGACCCCCTTCCACACCTGGCGGCGGCGTGCGCCCACGGACCGCAGTGAGTGGGTGCACGCTACGCCGTCGCGCTCAGAGAGTGCACGACCGGTGCCAGAGGAAAACCGCGAATCGCGGGCCGCGGGGGCGTGAATCAGGAGCCGGGTGTCCGATCTTTCGGGCGGAGAGCGGGGGATGGGCTGGGGCGCGGGTGCCCGCCACCCCTCAGCGTGCGAGAACGTCGGCGATGGTGAACACCATCAGACCGATGCTGACAAAGCCGTTCGTGGTGAAGAAGGCGGCGTTGACGCGCGACAGGTCGCCGGGGCGGACGAGGGTGTGCTCGTAGGCGAGGAGGAGCACCGCCGCGACGGCGCCGGCGTGGTAGAGCGGGCCCAGAGGGACGAGCGTGGGGAGAAGGAACAGGATGATGGCAACCCCGACGTGGAGCAGGATAGAGAGGAGCAGCGCGTTGCGCTCGCCCAGCCGGGCCGGCAGAGAGTGAAGCCCCTCTTTGCGGTCAAACTCCGTATCCTGGCAGGCATAGATGATGTCGAAGCCGGCGGTCCAGAGGGTGACCGCGGCGCACAGGAGGAGCGGCACCAGCTCGATCCGCCCGCGGATGGCAATCCATGCGCCCACCGGAGCCACACCCAGGCCCAGCCCGAGGGCGAGGTGCGAGAGTGACGTGAACCGCTTGGTGTAGGAATAACCCCAGACGATCGCCAGCGCCACCGGCGAGAGGATGAGCGCCAGCCGGTTCAGCATTCCGGCTGCAAGGATGAAAAGCGCCGCGGAGGCCAGGCAGAACACCCACACCTGGCCCCGGGTGAGCAGGCCCGCCGGGAGGGCGCGTGACGCGGTGCGCGGGTTGCGCCGGTCGAACTCCTGGTCGACCAGGCGGTTGAAGCTCATGGCGCTACTGCGCGCGCCGACCATGGCGACGAGGATCCAGAAGAGCGCGCGTCCGGAAGGCACTCCGCCTGCGGCGAGGAAGGCGCTCATCAGGGCGAAGGGGAGCGCGAAGACGGTATGCTCAAACTTGATCATGTCTAGAATGATCCGGAGCTGGCGCAGCATCGATTACTCCTCTCCCCAGCGCGCCTGCGGGTTGGGCAAGCCCAGGTGGTCCAGAATCCGCCCGACGACGAAATCGACCAACTCCTCGATGCTCCGCGGGTGATGGTAGAAGCCGGGGCACGCTGGGAGAATCAGAGCGCCCGCCTCGGCGAGCGTGGTGAGGTTGCGGAGGTGGATCAGATTGAGCGGCGTCTCGCGGGGCACCAGGATCAGCTGTCGGTGCTCCTTCAGGACGACATCGGCCGCGCGCCCGATCAGGTCCTCGGCTATGCCGGCGGCGATGCGCGCCGCCGTGCCCATGGTGCAGGGAACGACGACCATCGCATCGGGCGCGCTGGAACCGCTGGCGCACGGGGCGAAGAGGTCATCCGGATGGTGGAAGCGGACGTTATCCGGGTCGCGGCCGAGGAAGGCGCGGAGCGACGGCTGCTCGAGATCGAAGGGCGTGCCCATCTCGTGGGCAATCACGCGCGCGCCCGCGCGGGAGACGACGACGGAGATGCGACGGACCAGCGGGGCGGCGCGCTCGATAAGGCGCAGGCCGTAAACGCTGCCGCTTGCCCCGGTGATCGCCACCAGGAGCTCCGAACCTGAAACTGACACGCTTCCTCCCATGATGCGCCGCAACGCCCGCCGCGCGGGCGGGCGAACCCACTACGTGACCGCCCGCGGGGCGCCTCGATACCGGATGGCCCTACAGCTTCGGGCTGTTGGCGCGATAGACCTTGATCTCCTTGATCACCATCGGCTTCAGCGGCCGGTCGTTCGAGCTGCGCGGCGTCTGGCTGATCTTGATGGCAACATCCAATCCCTTGACCACCTGGCCGAAGATGGTGTGCCGGTCGTCCAGGTGCGGGGTGGGCGCCACGGTGATGAAGAACTGGCTGCCGTTGGTATTCGGCCCGGCGTTGGCCATCGAGAGCCGCCCCGGCTTGCTGTGGCGGAGGCTGCTCACGAACTCATCCTCAAACTGGTAGCCGGGGCCGCCCGTGCCGGCGCGGCTGGGATCCCGGCTGTAGGGGCAGCCACCCTGGATCATGAAGCCCGGGATAACACGATGGAACAGGAGCCCGTTGTAGAAGGGCCGCTTCACCTGCTTGCCGGTGGCCGGGTCCGTGAAAGCCTTCGTGCCCATGGCCAGACCGGTGAAGTTGGCGACGGTCTTGGGGGCTTCCTTTTCAAAGAGCTGGACAACAATGGTGCCCTGGTTGGTCACAATATTCGCGTAGAGGGTTCCCGACGGCTTGGCCTTCGCCTTTGCCGCGAGGAGGGGGAGCGCCGTAAGCACCACGACAAGGGCTGCCAGAAGCAGCGGCAGCGATCTGCGCATGAGTGACTCTCTCCTTTCGCATGCCGATTGGGTCGGGTTGGGCCGGACGCCAAGGCGCCTGGCTGCTGGCATTATACCAGGAAGCCTCCTCGCCGGGCAAGTGAGTGACCGTCCGGCAGGAACCGGAAGGGGCGCGCGGAACTTCCCCAAGGAGGAATGATATGATGATACGTGTGGGTGTGGCCGGCCTGCGCCGGGGCCTCAGTCTGCTCAATACCTTCGCGATGCACGCCGGGGTGGAGGTAGTCGCCGCGTGCGATACCGACGCCGCGCTCCTGGAGCGCGCCGGCAAGGAGATGGGGATCGCCAATCTCTACCAGGAGTATGAGGACCTGGTGAGGCACGACCTCGATTGCATCGTCATCGGCACGCCGATGCCGCAGCACGCGGCGCAGGCGATCGCGGCCCTGGAAGCAGGGCGGCATGTCTTCAGCGAGGTTCCGGCGGTGGCCTCGCTCGCGGAGGCGGAGGCGCTGGTGCGCGCCGCCCGCAAGGCGCGCGGCAAGTACATGCTCGCCGAGAATTGCTGCTACTGGGCGTTCATCCAGTCGTGGCGTCAGAGCGTCTCTGAAGGCGCCATCGGCAAGGTGATCTACGCCGAGGCGGAGTACATCCACGACTGCCGCGGCCTGATGCGCGACGCCACGGGAAACCCCACGTGGCGCACCCGCCTCCCACCGATCCAGTACTGCACGCACAGTCTGGGCCCGCTTCTCTTGATCACGGGCGACCGTTGCCTCACCGCTACCGGGATGCACACCGGGAGCAACGTCGCTCCCGATCTGGGCGTCATCGATATGGAAGTGGGCCTCTTCAAGGGGGAGACGGGCGCGGTCTACAAGATCCTGTGCGGCTTCTCGTTGGTGCGCGAGCCATCCTTCCACTATTACACCCTCTACGGCACGCATGGCTGTCTGGAGCGCGCTCGTGGCGAGGACAAGACGCTCGCCTACTTCGACTCGGTGCCCCACCTGCGCGGCATGATCTCTTACCCGCTCTCGATCAGCCACCCGCGCGCCCCAGCGGGCGCTACGGTCGGCGGCCACGGCACGTGCGAGTACTACATGGTGACCGATTTCCTGGAGGCGATCCGCGAGGATCGAAACCCGCCGATCGATATCGACTTCGCCATGGATATGACGCTGCCGGGCATCTGCGCGCATCTCTCGGCGGAGCAGGGTGGCCAGCCTGTGCCCGTGCCGAACTCGCGCGATTGGGTCTAAGCTGCTACGACGTGTGCTCTGAAGCCGGAAACGGGGTAGAAGCGGTTTGGGGATGCTTCGGCCCTGGAACGGATCGGATCGTCCCCCAAGGATGTGGAGATGATCCGGGTGCGTCTGGCAGAGGAGCGAGGGCAGGACGTGCGCGACTGGCTGGAGAGCCGGCACACGTTCTCGTTCGGGCGCTATTTCGACCCGCAACAGATGGGATTCCGGCAGCTTCGTGTGATCAACGAGGATCGCATCGCGGGCGGGGGCGGGTTTCCCACCCACGAGCACGCCGATATGGAGATCCTCACCTATGTCGTGGAAGGGGCGCTGGAGCACCGCGACTCACTGGGCACGCATTCCGTTATCCACGCGGATGAGGTGCAGCGCATGACCGCCGGTACGGGCGTCCAGCACAGCGAGTTCAACGCCTCCGCGACCGAGCCGGTGCACCTGCTCCAGATCTGGATCACTCCGGAGCGTGCCGGACTTGCGCCCGGCTATGAGCAGCGGGCGTTCCCCAAAGAGGAGAAGCGTGGCCGTCTGCGCCTGGTGGCTTCACGCCAGGGTCGCGACGGCTCGCTCTCCCTCCACCAGGATGTCGATCTCTACGCGTGCCTGCTCGATGCGGGCGGCCAGGTGTCCCACCCCCTCCGGAGCGGCCGGCACGCCTGGGTGCAGGTGATCGAGGGCGAGGTCTCGCTGAACGGGCAGGGGTTGACCGCCGGCGATGGAGCCGCGGTGAGTGACGAGGCGGCGGTCAACCTTGTGGCTGCCTCGCCGGCGCACCTGCTCCTCTTCGACCTGGCTTAAGCCGCCGCCCGTTGCTTCTACGCGGCGTTTTTCGTTTACCGCCCGATGCTGCCGGGCGTGCCGCCAGTCCCCCTACTGGCCCTCCCCGCGTCCGGGGATGGCGCATTCCCGAAATCCCCCACTAAGACAAGATGGCTCTGCCCTGGCACTCTTCTTGCACCCGCGGGGCCCGGATGCGATAGGCTCGGCCCTATCGTGGGAGGAGCTTCCATGGCAGAGATTGCTCACACCCCTCAGCCGGGGTCCGGAGGGCCTCCGGCAGTATACCGGCCCGGCGCGGCACCGATGGTGCCCGAGGATGGGATCGACCTGCGCCGGATCGCGGAAGGCGTCTACCGGAGACGGCGCACGCTCTTTATCAGTCTGGTGATCGCGGCGCTGGCCTCGGTCGCTGGGGCGTTGATGCTCCCTCGCACCTACACGGCGCGCACTTCGGTGCTCGTGCAATCGCCGGGCTCTGCCGAGGCACTCGGCGGATCCCGGTCGCGTGAGATGGGGCCCGTGACAGCCCAGGTCGATACGCTGCGCGAGTTCATCCAGGCCCGCAACTTCATGGAGCCGACACTGCGCAGCCTGGGGCTGATCGAGGAGAACGAGAGTCCCCTCGCGATAGAGGAGCGGATCCGCGCGGTGCAGGCAAACATCAAGGCGCGCCCGACCGGGGCAAACACCTTCGAGGTCACCTACACCGGCAAGGACCCGGCGTGGCCGGTGCGGATCGTGCGCGGGGTGGTGGATGGCTTCATCGCCGTCAGCACACGCAGCCGCACCGAGCAGTCCGAGGAGGCCATTGCGTTCCTCGAGGATCAGATGGCGGAGTATCGCCAGCGCATGGCCAAGACGCGCGAGGCGATCGAAGCATTCCAGGCGAAGAACGCGGCGCTGCTCGCCCAGATACCGGAGACCACTTCGGGGCGTGTGGCGCGGATCGAGGACGAGCTTGCCGAGGCGCAGGTGAGCGCGGTCGACGCGCAGATGAAGATGGCGCTCATCCGCAAGCAGCTTGAGAACACCCCGCGGACGATCGTCGCGGAGACGAGCACGGTTCCCAACCCGCGCGTTCTCGCTTTCCAGACGCGGCTCTCCACGGCGGAGGCGGAGCTGGCAGCGCTTCTGGCACGCTATACGGAGGAGCACCCGGAGGTCCGCTCCAAGCTTCGCGAGGTGGAGGGCTTGCGTGCCGAGTTCGCGGAGGCAAGCAAGCAACCCACCGCGGCGGGATCGCAGACGACGCGCATCAACCCGGCCTACGAACGCCTGAAAGACGAGCTGCTGGCGGCAGAGAACCAGCTTCAGACGGCGCGGGCACGCGAGGCGCAGCTCAGGAGCATGCTCACCCCCGTCCGCTCGCTCGCAAAGGATGTTCCGGCGGTGCGCCAGCAGTGGGAGTACTTGCTGGCCCAGGCGCGCACGCAGGAGGCGCTCTACAATTCGCTGGTCGAGCGGCTTGAAAGCGCCCGGATGGCCAACCAGCTCGAAGCGCGGCAGCAAGAGGCGGTCTACCGGCTGATCGACCCGGCGCGCATCGTGCCCTCGTCGAACGGCATGCGCCGCCTGGCGATTGTGCTCGCGGGGCTCGGTGTCGGCTTCCTCATCGGGCTCATGCTGATGGGCCTGCAGGAGATGACCGACCGCCGCGTGCATTCGGTGCAGGATCTGGAGCGCGTGGTAGGTGTTCCGGTGTTGGCCGCCATTCCGCAGCTGCCGGAGGCTCCGCGCGCCATTCTGGTCCGCCAGCGCCGGCGCCAATGGCTCGTGGGAATGGCCATCGCAACCGCCGTGATCGCGGCGCTCTTCCTCCTGGGAACGCGCACGCAGGTGGGCCGCGAGTTTGTGCGCGACCGAATGGCTCCGGTGCCTAACACTGCGCCGGCCTCAATGAACCCCCTCCCTAATTCTGGGGAGAGCGCGCCGGCCACCCCGAGCCGTCCGGATCGCCCCGAGCGTGGCAGGTAAGGAGCCAGGGATGAAGAGAGAGAACCTCCCGTCTGTGCGGGAGACATTTACCGACCACTACAGCCTCATCGAGCAGGAGGATTTCGGACACCGTCTGCTGGAGGAGTACCGAACCCTCTATACGGCGGCCATGGGCCGGCTGAGCAGGGAAGGGGGCATCGTCCTGGGTGTCTCCAGCCCGCTCCCCGGCGAGGGGAAGACCACCGTGGCCACCAACATCGCGGGCGCCATGGCGGCCGATCTGGAAAAGCGCGTGCTGTTGACAAGCTGCGCGTTTACCTCGGGCGAGCCGCAGGCGCAGGGGAATCAGCGGACGCACCTCGGTCTGGCCGACCTCATCGCGGATCCGGACCAGGATCTGGACCAACTGATCGTGCGCACGCCCTTGCCCAATCTGAGCGTGCTGTTGCCCGGGACACGGCCGGATAACCCCAGCCGCCTCCTGCGTAGCCAGCGCATGGCGCAGGCGCTGGAGCGGCTGCGCGACGCCTTCGACATCACGGTCTTCGACATGATGCCGATGCTCTCGGCGAGCGACTCGCAGGTGCTCGCCGCTCAGATGGATGGCGTGCTCCTCGTCGTTGGCCTGGGTCAGACCGGGATGGATGCCGTCCAACGCGCGGTGCGGATGCTGGGCGAGGGCCGGCTCATCGGGGTGGCAGCGAACCGTGCCCATCCGCTGCTTCCTCGCTGGATGTTGCACTTCCTCGGAGGGGGCGAGTGGGGAGCGTAGCGGTAGTTCTGGCATTGCTCGGGGCCGGCATCCTCGTGGGCAGGTGCGCCGGCCCATCCCTGGCTGCGCGCTATCTGCTCTCCCTGGCGGCAGCATTTGCCATCAGCGCCCTCTTCCTGGCCTGGGTGATGCTTGCAAGCTGACCGAGAAGGGGCAGGGGACACGATCCGGTTCGCTGCCCCTCGCTTGGGTGATGCCGGGTTCTGAGGGAAGACTCCATTCTCCCCCCGCACGCGGCCGGATCGCGCATCCGCTCTCCCAGCCCGCGGTGTCCTGCAGGATGCTCTTTGGCCTGCGGCGAACTCTTGCCCAGGGCCGGCCGCGCGAGAAGCGTGCCAGGCAGCCGCTTGCAGGAGGGGATCGATGGGGTTTTTCACCAACCGCACTCAGATGACGGGGCAGCGCGCCACGGATGAGCGTCGCCAGCTAGTCGTGGGCGCCGATGAGCCGCGCACGTTCCAGCGGATCCGTCCCCCCTCGCCGGTCGACCGCAAAGAGTCGGGCCTCTCTTCGCGCATGCTCGAGGGCCTCCTCCTGAAGACGCTCAAGCAGGAGGGCGCGATGACTGAGCAGGAGCTAAGCGACTTCCTCTGCCTGGCGCCAGGCTGCTTCCGCGTGGAGTTGCAGTCGCTCTACCAGCGCCAGTTCATCGACTCCGCCGCGCCGATGACGTTCGATATCACCGCGAAGGGCCGCGAGTTGGCGCGCCACTACGAGGCGGAGGATGCCTACGTCGGCCCGGCGCCCGTCAGCTTCGAGGCCTACTGCCGCATGGTGCTCCACCAGGCTTCCCAGGGCCGGCGCCTCACCCAGGAGGAGTTCGACCAAGCATTCGCCCATCTGCCTGCTCCGTTCGAGATGCGGCGCATGCTCAAAGAGGCGTTCAACTCCGGCCAGGTGCTCCTCTTCTGGGGCCCTCCGGGCAATGGCAAATCGCTCTGGAGCGACTCGCTGCATGCCCTCCTTAAGGATCCGGTTCTGCTCCCCCACGCCTTCGAGTTCAACAACCGCGTCGTTCAGTACTATGATCCCGCGTATCACAAGCTGCTTCCGGACCTGATGAAACAGGAGGAGGATGCCTTTCGAAACACGCCCAACCTGGCTGACAGGCCGGACCGGCGCTGGCTGATCTGCAAGGCGCCCCTGGTGACCGTCGGCACCGAGTTTCGGGTGGAGCACTTCGAGATCGCCTTCGACGGCAAGTTCAGTGCCCCGCCGCACCTGAAGGCGAACAACGGCATCTTTATCTTCGATGACCTGGGCCGCCAGACCCAGGACCACAACATGATCCTCAACCAGTTCATCTACCCGTTGGAACAGCGAGAGACGATCATCAAGTTCGCCGGTGGCTCCTCCATCCGCGCGCCTTACCGGCAGCGGCTGATCCTCTCGACCAACCTGAATGTTCGGACCACCATTGATGACGCGTTCGCTCGCCGGCTTCTCTATCAGGTGCTCGTGGACCGGCCCACCGACGACAACTTCAAGCAGATCATCCGGAACGTCGCTCGCGGCCAGGGAGTCACCGACGACGCGCTGCTGGAGGAGATGGCGCGCAAGCTCCTCTACTGGTACAAGCGCGATGGCCGCGTGATCCGCGCCGCCGACCCGCGCAACCTCTTCCGCATGCTGGATGCCACCTTGGACGAGGGCCAGAAGCTCTCCGACGTCCTGACGATGGACCTTATGGAGCGCGTGTACCGGCAATACCCCCTTTCGCTGGAGAAGGATGCTACCGGCTACTCGGTCACGGAGGCGACGGAGGAGGAGTTTCGGTCCTCCTTCCGGGAGGAAGCGGCAAAGCGCGGCGTGCCGGCGGAGCGGGCGGACGAGCTCGCCGGGCAGGCGCTGGCCCATTTCCGGGCGTAGGGGCGCTTCCTCCGCCCGGTGGATGCGGGCAACCTCTTCGCCATGGCGGACGGCGCGCGCCCGGCAGAGGAGCCCCTGGCGCAATTCCTCACACCCGAGAACCTGGCCGCCCTCCTGGAGGAGTATCCCAATTTCACGCCCGATGATGCCGAGCGAATGCGCGGGGCCATCGGCCTTGGACGAAAGTAGCCTCGGACGCGCGCCGGCGCGCATCATTTCAGGTTGATCGCTGGGAAGCTCCGGCCATTTTGGCCTAATTGGCACCTCCCATGCCCGGATTGAGTGGTGATGGGCTCTGCCACGCGTGAGTGGCGGGCCCTGTATCCGAGTGGGAGGTGGATGGATGGCGAAACGGAAGCTCTTGGTGCTCGTGCTGCTGGCCGGCCTGGTGGTTGGGTCGGTGGGCAGGGCGAGCGCTCTCCTCGGGGGCACGATTGGCACCGCGATCAAGGTGTTCGGCATCGGGTACGCGGTGCGCGTCTTTGGCCCCCAGATTAACTCCTTCATCAACAGCGTCATGGCTCAGCGCGGCATCGAGCGCGAAGGGGGCACCAAGGTGGTGCCGATCCTCTCCGTGGGGCAGGGCCTCTACATCGGCGCCGCGCAGGTGATGGGCCCGGCGTCGCGAGTAGACAATGTGCGCTCCGTCGCCCAGGGCGAGGTAACCCTCGGCGATGTCCGCCTCAACGGGCTCTTCCCGCTGAATGCGACGGTGCCCCTGATCAGCCCTACCAGCACCGTTCCCGGGGTGGGCATCTCGGCGATCATTGACTTCGATGTCTAGACCAGGGCGAGAGGAGAAGGTCATGGAGAAGCGCAGAGCGATTGCGCTGGCCGCCATCGTGCTTATGGTGACGGCCGTGGGGCTCGCCAGCGGTGTCGGACAGATGCGCGCCGCGCTCGCCCAGCCGTCGCTGATCAACGTGTCCGCGCGCGAGCGCCAGGTCGATGGCCAATCGCAGGGCGAGGTGCTGGTTGGTAACCAGGTGGTGCTCCGGATCCGCTCGAGCGCCGGCGGGCTATCGGCAATGCAGCGCGCCAATCAGGTGGCGCAGCGCCTGCAGGCATTCCTCCGGTCACAGCAGGATGTGACTGCGGCCGACTTTCGCGTGGCCCGGGCGGGTAACGAGTGGGCCGTCTTTGCTGGCGACACGCTTCTGATCACCGCCGACGCGCAACAGGCGGCGCTCAACGGTACCACGCCAGAGCGTCTTGCACGGTCCTGGCGAGACAACATCGCCCAGGCCGTGACGACCCAGGTCGCGGGTTATCGCGCCGAGGCCGAGCGCTCGTCGAGCAAGATCGTTCCGATTGTCAGCCTGGGGAGCGGGACCCGTGTTGGGGCGGCACAGATCACCGGCCCGGCAACCAACGTAGCCCAGGCGAGTGTCGTGGGTCAGATCGAGACCACGTTCCAGGATGTTGTCCGCATCCGCATCTTCGTGCCGCTGGAATCGGTCACAAATATCCAGCGCGTGCCGCAGGTGAACGTCTCGGCCTACGGGGATATCCGGCTGTAGCCGTCCGATGGAACGCGCCTTGCCGGAGGAGATGGTGAAGCGGGCGGCCTCAGGGACGTCCGCTTCGCCTGGTCTTTCCGAAGCGCCTGCGGCACGTCTGCGTCGGAGGGCGTGTAGTCCGGGTCATTCGTGAGGCAGAGGAAGTCAAGCCGAGGGTTGGTCTCGGCGGTGCCCGGGGCCTCTCGCGCATACACGCGCAGCAGCATCCTCCCTCGCGTCAAGCGGAGCCGCAGGCGATCCGAACCCGGCGGCGTGTCCTCTTCAGATCCCTGGCTGGCCCAGTGCCAATGGGTCACGCCGCCGTCGGTGTTGCCCAGGAGAAGGGCGGGATCTCTCGATATCTGAGTGCCGGGAGCGGCAATGGCGAAGGCGCCTGCCTGGTCCGATGGCGAGCGCAGGCGTGCCCAGATGGTGTAGGTGTCCGTCGCCGGGATGTTGATGGCAAATTCGGCGTACCAGGATGGCATCCGGTCTCGATCCGGCTTTCCGGTGCAGACAATCCAATCCGCCAGGGCTCCGGGATCCTTCAGGCGGAGGCGAGACGCGTGTTGCATGCGCCCGAACAGGCGGGCGCGATCCGCGGGGATCCAGATCACCTGGCGCGGTGCCGGCAAGAGGGATGCCTCCTGGAAGGCGCGCACAACTTTCTCCGCCGGAGCGCCCCCGGGATCGAAGAGGAGAGGCTCTCCCACGGGGAGGTGGAGCCCGGATTCGGTGCGCGAGAAGGCGACAACATGCCCCTTCATGTCACGCAGGAACGCCTCGTGGGGTAGCGGCGGCATCCGGAGCACTCCCACCCCGCGGTGCTTCCAGTAGGCGACGCGCAGCCGGCTCCCCTGGCCGAAGAGGAAGGCGATCAGGTCGCTCCGGCCCGCCGGGTGCTCGATCTCGCGCCGGCCGGCTACGGCCCACGGCTGGGGACGCGCCAGAGCGTGCGCCGCGACGACTTCCATGAAGCCAAGAGCGGCTTCATTGACCACCTCCGTGGTGATCGCCGTCTGCTCCCCGGTGCCGGTGGTTTCGAGGGCGCACGCGGTAATCCGGCGAACGCTCGCCCAGTTGAACGAAGAGGGCTCGTCCCGCCACTCCTCGGGCTGCAGCCATACCTGCTCGGCGCCCCGGAGGAAACGTCCGCGCAGACGGGCGTTGACCAGCGCGCAGAGGTCATCCAGGAGTGGGGTGTGATGCGCTGCGTTGGTGCTCGGGAAGAGCATGCGCCACCCGCGCTTCTCGCCGTGCATATGGAGCGAGATGTAGCCGATCACCGGTTGATTCACCAGCAGGTCGCGGAGGATGCGCGCCTCTCGCTCCGACCACGGCCGTGGTCCCTTGAGCCTCTCGGTCGGGAGCGCGCTCCGCCATTCGTCGGCAAGCGTGCCGGCGAGCTCATCCCGCTGGTAATCGAAGTTGCACTCCAGGTCGCGACCGGTCTCGCCTGGCGGCGCTCCGCGCGCATATTCGGCGGGGCTCATCACGGGCACCAGAAGAACGGAAAAGTGCGCGAGAATCCAGCGCGGGCGCGGGTCGTCCTGGGGTGTCGCGAGCACCTCTGCCAGGCGCAAGAGCGCGGCCGTGTTCACCCATTCGGCGCCATGAATGCCGGCCTGAATCAGGAAAGCGGGCCGCGAGACGTCTCCCAGGCGCAGGCCAAAGATCGGGGTGCCCGCCGCATCGTTCCCGAGCGGCTGGAGTGCAACCCTCCCCGGAAAGCGGCGCTCCAGATCCCGCATCCGCTCCACCAACTCATCGTAAGACTGGCGCTGTGCCAGCGAGCGTGCGAAGCGGATGCTCCGGTGCAGCGCGTTGCCCACCGGCAGCCACTTCCATGTGGCGCCGGGGTCTACCCCGGGCTGGCCGTTGGGCGAGATGAAGTCGAACGCCGCGATGAAGCCGCCGCGCCGGCCTACCTCCTCGACCACCGCCACCGCGCCGCGGGCCGATCCCACGGGGACCAGCAGCGGCGATGCGCCTTCGGGCATGGCTGTCAGCCGGCGTTGCACATAGCCGCTGCCCTCGCGGCCATGCCAGTGTAGCTCGTCGCCCACCGCCAGCCCGGCCAGAAGCGGGTGCGTCCGCGCGCATCGGACGCGATGGGGCGCCTCCTGGCGATCCACCGATACGGAGATCCCGCGTCGCGATGCATACTCCGAGAGCCCCATGAAGACCGGGCGTCCGGCAGAAGCGAACGCCGCCATCGCGGCAAACCGGAACAACGGGATCGATTCTGGGTGGTAGAGGAGGGAGATTGCCGCGTCGAACCGCGAGGCATCAAGGCCCCGGCCCTCGGGGCCGAGGATTGCCACTCCAGGGAAGAGGGTGCGTAGCTCCGCGATGGCCGGCGCCTGCGGATTGTCCGTGAGGAGCGCCAGCCTGACGGGGCGCGACGCGATCGGCTCGGTCTCGTCACCTGGGTGGACCGTGCCGGCTACCAGCCGGCACTGCGCCCGACGCCCCTTGACCTCCACGACCCGCAGGTATCCCCGGGGCGCCGTCTCGGGTCCCGCCAGCAAGAAGCTGCCTGGCTCGGTGTGGCGGGGAAGGCGCTCTACTTCGATCCGCGTCGCGGTCACGCGCGAGACGTAGGCAGCGGATGCAGGCCAGGCGGCCAGCGCCAGCCACAAGCCGATGAGGAGCGCAGGCACGCGCAGCCGCAATGGCACCGCCACGTAGGTGCGGCGTGTCGGGACTACCCGCGCGCCTAGCATCTGGCCGGTCGCACGGCGGAGGGTATCGCGACCTCTGCTCTGCATACAGCCTGCCTCCGCGGTACCATTCGGCGTCAGAGGCGTTTCGCCTGCTCCAGCACTCTCAATCGGCCTAAGGCACCCGGATGCACCAGGGCGATCAGATCCCGGCGCGGCCATTCCCCGGCGGGCCAGCGCTCGCGGCCATCCAGCCACTCCTCAATCCCTAGGGAGTGCAGCCACTCGCGCTGTGTCTGGAGCGCGCGCGTCTGGAGCCCGGCCTCCTCGCCGGCGCGCTCCAGCGCCGTGAAATCGACGTGAGCGGTGATATCCTGGGTGCCGATGCGCCGGTACGGATCCTCGTTGGTCGTGTGGCGGTAGTAGCAGAGGAGCGTGCCGCGGGGCCGCTCGGGCGTGTAGAGCTCAGCGGCGGGATAGCCGTAGTCGATAGTGAGCAACACTCCCCGCCCCAGGCAGAGCGCCGCCTGGCGGTACCAGGCCACACCTTCGAGACCGACTTCAGCGATGGCGCCCTCGGGTGGCATGACGCCCACTTGGACGAAGAACTGCTCGATTTCCGGCATGGAGAGCGGTCCGGGAAGGTCACAGAACTCGCCGTCGCCCAGCCCGACGTACAGCTCCTGCAATCCGCGGGCGGTCATCTGCACCCGATGCACGGGCAGGGCGTCCAGCAGCTCGTTGCTGAGGAGACACCCCTCCACGCTTCCGGGGGGAATCTCCTCGAGGCTCTCCAGCCACCGGGCGTTTGCCGCGACGGCCTCGAGCGCCCGCTGCTGGCGCGCGCGCAGCGAGGGGCTGGTCTCCACCAGGAGATACTCCAGCGCGGCGGCGAGGTCGGGGTGGCGCTCTGCGGCATAGCGCCAGATCTGCGCGGCGAGCGCGCCCGTGCCCGCTCCCGCCTCCACCACGGTAAACCGCGCCGGCGCGCCCATCCGCGACCAGAGGCGCGCCAGAAACCGGCAGACCAGCGCGCCGAAGGCCGGATGAGTTTCGGGGGCTGTCAGGAAGTCGCCTTCGCGTCCGAAGCGGAGATCTGGGGTGGTGTAGTAGCCGTGCTCTGGATGGTAGAGCGCCAGGCGCATGAACTCGGCAAACGACAACGGACCCTGCGCCTCGATCCGCTCGCGAATCAGCGCGATGAGCTCGGGCCGGCCCGTGGTGGCGTACTCGCGCCTGCGAAGCAGCGCGCGCGCCGCCTCTGGCCAGGTGTTAGGATCGTTTGGATTGATGGACACACCCGGATGGTAGCATGGCCGGCCACCCGAGTCAACTGGGCGTGACGTATCCCTGAGATTCCGAGAGAAGGAATCCGAAGACACGGAGGCAGCGCGCAACCCGGCGCGCGGCGATAAATCACCGCGCTGCTTGCGAGCGAAGCCCTATCGGGCTGGGTTGGGGTACTCCCAGATGTCTCAAGACGGCGGTGGTTGGGAGGAGAAGCTCCGAAGAGGCTTTCCCGGAAAGCAGCGCGGAGCTTCGAGCTCCGCGCGTGCGGGCGGCCTTCTCCTCATCTCGGAATCCCAGGGTGTATCCAGAGAATAGGGCGCGGGGTGAGGGGAGCACGGTGGAGTCCAGCGCGGGACTGCAAGCCAGCATCTCTCCATGCCCGTGGCCGATCACCGGAGCCCGCGGCGCGAAAGGCGTCCTGGCGGCACTCCTGGGCTGCCCACGGTGACGACGCAACCGTCAATATGGAGCGCGGCCCCGAGCCGGGCAGAAGGGATCTCATCCCTTGCAAGTAGCGTGCGTCGCCCACACCGGATCGCCCGCGCTCCCCCTCCCGAAAGTAGGCTCACGAATACAATACCACCTTGCCGGGAGAAAGATCATCCGGGCGGGTTCTGATTCTCGTCCATGCAAACCCTGGGGGCCTGGGTCACGAGATTCCCTGAGAGGCGTGGCTACAGCTCCATGCGGTCAACAGCGCGAAGGCCGAGCCATAGGGGCACGCCGATGGCGATGGCGTTGATGAGGGCGAAGAGGAGGCCGGCGGTGAGGATCTCACCGCGGAGCGCGTGCCATCCGGGCGCCTTCCCGGTGAGGAGGGCGTGGATCGGATAGGTCTGAACAGCGATGATCGCCCCGATATAGAGTAGGCTGAGGACGATATTGAGCGTGCCACCGGCGCTGTTGGCGATGCGCGCCGCGTTGTCTTCGCGGAAGTTGGGGAAGACGGCGCCCAGGCCGAGCCCGAGGCTGACCAGCCCGGCGCTGACGCTGGCGACGGTGACCCCTGAGAGCGCGAGCATCAGTGGGGGCACGCGCAGCATGTAGTTGGAGTACATCATCACCGCCTCGCCTAAGAGGATGCACCCCAGGGAGCAGCCGAGGAACTTCTGCACCAGCAGCTGCCGTCGCGTGAGCGGGGCGAGGCCGACCACCCAGAACTGCTGGCCCTCCAGGCTCCACATCGGGAAGACGAAGCGGGAGGTGAGCGTGGCCATCACGAAGCAGGTGGCGCCCATGTTGAAGAAGGAGATGACGCTCTGCCAAAACGGCTCCCCGGTGTTGAGCGGCATGTTACGCAGGTTGCTGATGTAGATGATCAGCAGGCCGAAGAGAAGCAGGAGCTGCGCCCACTGCGCCGGGTCGCGCCAAAACGTGCGCAGATCCTTCAGCAGGAGCGCGCGCACGGGGCGGGGTATCGGGCGCATCAGCCACTCGAGCCAGGTGAAGATCGGAAGCACGACGCGGCCGGAGCGCCGCGTGTCCGACTCGCGTGTTCGCGCCCATCCAGGGTAATAGACCCTCGGAGCGAGCCACGAGCAGAGCTCCAGGCAGAGGAGCGCCGTGCTGAGGAGCGCCAGGAAGTAGAAGCCGGCCGTGCGCAGGTCGCCCTGGGCCGAGGCGATAATCCCCTGCGAGATCCAGTGGTTTGGAAGGTAGGGGATATCCGAAAGCCGGAGGGCATCCATCAACTGGCTCATCGTGACGCCCGCTTCCACCTGCGCGAAGGTGCCTTTCCCCAGCAGGTGCGCCGCGACGGCGAGCCCGGCCAGAAGGGCGACAAAGAGGGCGCAGAAGGTGGCGCGGGTCTTGCGCGCCGGGAAGATCCGCGCCAGGAGCATTGTGATCACGGTGCCGGCTGCCGCGGGCGCGATCAGAAAGGGGAGATAGAAGAGAAAAACGAGCGGATAGAAGTAGAGGGGCGCCTCATGGACACGGCCATACGCGAGGAAGATCGGCAGCCCCATCACGACGAAGGCGGTGGAGCTATAGAGCACCGACTCCCAGAACTTGGCGAAGAAAGTGACGGCGTACGGAATGGGCCGCGAGAGGAGAAACTCCAACTCGCCGGCCAGGTAGAGCGTGCTGAGCGAGGTGACGATGTTGCTGAATACCAGCATCGAGAGGAAGGCGAGGAAGACCATCGCCAGCAGGCGCTCGGTGAGCATCGTGCCAAACGGCGGGCTATCGCGAAGGAAGCGGAACAGGATGAAGAAGAAGCGGTAGCCCCCGAGGAGGAAAACCGCCACCATCACCGCCAGCAGAGGCAGGCTCACCGCCAGCTCGAACGGGAGAGGGCGGAGCTTGTTGCGGACCGATTGCCTCTTGGCAGCCAGGATGGCGAGCGTCGGATGCATGGCCCTATTATACCACAACCGGTCGCCCCGCGCGCCGCCCCATCACTTTCCGTGCTATTCGCGAACCCGCTCTTTGATCTGGTGCGTCATGCGCATGGCGCAAAACCGCGGCCCGCACATGGAGCAGTAGTGCGCGGACTTGTGGCATGGCTCGGGGAGCGTCTCGTCGTGCATGGCACGCGCAGTGTCGGGATCGAGGGCCAATTCGAACTGGCGTTCCCAATTGAAACCGAAGCGAGCGCGGGCCATTTCGTCGTCGCGCTGGCGCGCGCCCGGTCGGCCGCGGGCGATATCGGCCGCGTGCGCGGCGATCTTATGCGCCACCATGCCGGCGCGCACGTCCTCCGGGTTGGGCAGGCCCAGGTGCTCCTTGGGAGTGACGTAGCAGAGCATCGCCGCGCCACAAAAGGCGGCCATCGTGCCTCCAATGGCGCTGGTGATGTGGTCATAGCCGGGAGCGATATCGGTGACGAGCGGGCCGAGAAGGTAGAAGGGCGCCTCGTGGCAGAGCTCTCGCTGCTTGCGGATATTCTCCTCGATGCGGTCGAACGGCACGTGCCCCGGACCCTCGACCATCACCTGGACATCATGCTTCCAGGCGCGCTCGGTCAGCTCGCCCAATGTGGCTAGCTCCGCGAACTGCGCCTCGTCATTCGCGTCGGCCAGGCATCCGGGCCGAAGGCCATCGCCCAGGCTGAAGCAGACGTCATAGGTCCGGAAGATCTCGCAGATCTCCTCAAAGTGCGTGTAGAAGGGGTTCTGCGCGTTGTGGGCGACCATCCACTGAGCCAGGATGGCGCCGCCACGGCTCACGATGCCGGTGACGCGCCGCGCCGCCAGGGGGAGATACTCCTGGAGCAGGCCCGCGTGAATCGTCATGTAGTCCACGCCCTGCCTCGCCTGCGCCTCGATGGTCTCCAGCAATAGCGCCGGTGTCAGCTCTTCCGGCGCCTCGACACGGGCAAGCGCCTCGTAGACCGGCACCGTGCCCACCGGAACGGGACTGGCCGCCAGGATCGCCTCGCGGATCACCGCAATGTCGCCGCCGGTGCTCAGGTCCATCACCGTATCGGCGCCGCACTCCAGGGCGATGCGTAGCTTCTCGAGCTCTCCTTCGATATCCGAGGTGGTGGATGAGTTGCCCAGGTTGGCGTTGACTTTGCACCGGAAGTTCGTGCCAATCGCCATCGGCTCCAGGCGAGTGTGCCGGATGTTCGCGGGGATGATGGCGCGTCCGCGGGCCACCTCTGCCCGGACAAACTCCGGCGAGACCTGCTCGCGCTCGGCAACAAAGCGCATCTCCTCGGTCACTTCGCCCCTGCGGGCATAGTGCATCTGCGTCACGTTCTCGCCCCGCCGGCTTGCCACCCACTGCTCTCGCATCTTTACGCTCCAAAAAACAACCACAGCCGCGCTTCCGGCGAAGCGGAAGGCGGCTGGACGGCGCGAAGAGTATCGCGATGATGGCGTCGCGGTCGCTTTCCCTACGCCGGCATTACCCGGATCAGGTTCCAGGGGTTACCGCCTCCACGCAGGCGGTTCTCAGGGACGGGCCCACCCCCAGCGAGTGTTCTCAAGCCGATTATACCCTGCGCCCGACGCGGGTGTCAAGCCAAACCCGGAGGAATGTGGATGCAAAGGGAATCTGACCCCAGGCAACTGCAATGCGAATCTGACCCCCATGAAGAACATAGAGAGGGTCACTATGAGCCTAGAGCAGTTGAACCGCTATCACGTCATCCAGATGGTAATCG